>JAFYRS010000030.1 GCA_017546845.1 Akkermansia sp. | reverse complement strand
GTCGCCGGTCACGGCGACCACGTGGCCCTTTTCCTGAAGGGCGTTCACCAGGCGCAGCTTGTCCATGGGCTTGGCGCGGGAAAGCACGCGGAGGTCATTCACGCCATCGAGAAGCTGCTGCTCGGTGAGCTGGCCGAACTGGTCGCCGGTGAGCACGGCTCCCTGGGGCAGCTCGCCTTCCGGCAGCAGGCCGATTTCGCGGCCAATCTGGCAGGCGGTCTCGAAGTTATCGCCGGTGACAATCTTGATGCCTACGCCAGCTTTGTGGCAGGAGGCAACGGCGGCAGGCACATCCGGGCGCACGGGGTCCTGGATGACGAAGCAGCCCAGCCAGGTGAGGCCGGTGCAGGCTTCCTTAACGGCTTCGGCAGAGTGGGCGCTGCCTTCCTTGTAGGCAAGGCCGAGCACGCGCATGGCCTTGCGCTGGGCGGTGCGGATGATGGTGAGCACGTCTTCACGGGCGGCCTCGGTGAGTTCGCCGGCGTAGCTGGTGCTGCATTTGGAGAGCACAACCTCGGGAGCGCCTTTCAGGAAGATGACTTCCTTGCCCAGTACGGCAGACTTGCCGCAGGTGGCCATGAACTTGTTCTGGGTGTGGAAGGGCAGCTGGGAGATGACCTGGAACTGGCTGCGGGCAGCGGCGTAGGAAACGCCCTTGTCATTGAGGTACATGAGCATGGCGCCTTCGGTCACGTTGCCGAGCACCTTGCCTTGTTCATCGAGGTCGGCGGTGGAGTTGGCAGCCACGGCTTCGGTGAGCAGGGGGAAGATGGGGGCAGCGGCTCCCTGTTCGCTCACACCGGGGAAGTTGGCTTCGCGCACGGTCATGAGGTTCATGGTGAGGGTGCCGGTCTTGTCGGAGCAGACCACGGTGGCGGCGCCGATGGTTTCGCAGGCGTCCATTTCGCGCACGAGGTTGTTCTGCCTGGCCATCTTGCGCATGCTGTAGGCAAGGCTGAGGGTGACGCTCATGGGCAGGCCTTCGGGCACAGACACCACGATGAGCGTGATGGCAATCATGAAGTAGGTCAGGATTTTATCTGCCGCAGCCTGAGGCATCCAGGTGGCGGGGTCGGCGGGCAGGATGCCGCCGTAGATGAGGCCACCCAGGGCAAGACCGAAGATGACCGCGCCGGTGATGAGGCACTTGCCCCAGGCACCGAAACCGCCCTGTTTGACCCAGGCGGGGGAGGGGATGCGCACCTTCATGTAGCCGAGGAGGTCTCGCAGCACGGGATACCAGATTTTCAGCGTGGCGGCGGCAATGCCGGCAATGAGGGCGGCAAAGAAGGACCACTGGCTGCTGGTGAGCACGAACTTGCCCAGCAGGGCATCATGCGCCACGAGGGAGATGAAGAGGAGCATGGCAATGGAGGTGCCCAGTACGTTGATGGCCTGGGAAAGGCCTTCCAATTGCAGGTTGAGCGGGGATTTGGCACCTGTTTCCTTGGTGGCGGCTTCGGCTACCTTGCCGATTTCGGTGTGGTCACCCACCTTGGTGACGCAGATGACGGCGTGGCCATCGGTCACAAGGGTGCTGCGCAGCACCACGTTGCGCGGGTAGGCACCGGGAAGGGCTTCTTCGCCCTCACCGGGTTCTTTGAGCACGGGCTCGGATTCACCCGTGAGGGAAGACTGGTTGATGCGCAGGGAGGAGGATTCGAGCACCACGCCGTCTGCGGGCACTTCAACGCCTGTTTCCAGGGTGACGATATCGCCTACCACGAGCTCGTTCTTGGGCACCATGGTGTGCTTGCCGTCGCGCAGCACGCGCACGGGGGTGACATCGTTCACCTTGTTGAGGATGTCGAATTCCTTATTGGCGCGGTATTCGTTGACGAAGCCTACGGTGGTGGCGAGCAGCACGGCGCAGAGGATGCCGATGCTTTCGATGGGGCTGTGCTCACCCGGGGAGAGCAGAACGGGGATGAAGGAGATGACGGCGGCTGCCAGAAGGATGACGATGAGCGGGTCGGCAAATTTGCGGGCAAGTTCCACCCACCACGGGTCGCGGCTGGGCGGGGTCATTTCATTGCTGCCATGCTGCTGGCGGCTTTCCTTTACCTGGGCACTGGTGAGGCCGGTGTGGATGTCTGTGTAGGTCTTCATAGTTCGGGGTGGGAATTATAGGTGTTTGTGCATGAAATTGCAAGACCTAACAAATAAAAAAACACCCGCCGCAGGAGCGCTGCGGCAGGCGGAGAAATGGGGGAGATGTTGCGCAATGTCAGCTCGCGGGAGCATCCTCAGCATCACCGAAGGAGATGCCGATTTCGCGGGCGGCTTCGATGAGCTGGCTCTTGCTGTCCACCAGGTGCAGGGTGCGCACGGCTTCCTCAATGGGCATGGAGACCATGTCGGTGCGGTGCAGGGCCACGGTTTCGCCGAACTTGCCTTCCTCGATGAGGTCGATGGCCTTGGCGCCGCAGCGCACGCCGAGCACGCGGTCAAAGGGAATCGGGGAACCGCCGCGCTGGGTGTGGCCCAGTACGCAGTAGCGGGTTTCGATGCCCGTGATGGTCTCGAGCTTGGTGGAGAGGAAGGCGGCGATACCGCCGAGGCGGACTTCGCCCTTGGTCTCTTCATCCAGCGTCAGGAGCTTGCCGCCGATGGTAGCGCCTTCGCTCACTACGATGATGATTTCGCGCTGGCCGAGTGCCTTGGTGAGCTCTACCTTGCGCACCACGTCCTCCAGCGTGAAGGGAATCTCGGGGATGAGAATCACGTCTGCACCGCCGGAGATACCGCCGTACAGCGCAATCCAGCCTGCGTGGCGGCCCATGGCTTCCACCACCATGATGCGCTGGTGGGAGTATGCGGTAGTGCGCAGGCGGTCGAGCTGCTTGCTTACCACGGAAACGGCGGTCCAGAAACCGAAGGTGTAGTCGGTGGCGCCCAGGTCGTTATCGATGGTCTTGGGCACGCCCACGATGGGCAGGCCGATCTGGCGGAGTTCCTGGCCGATGGTCTGGGAGCCGTCGCCACCCACCACGATGAGGGCGGAGAGACCGAGGCGTTCCACGGTGGCCTTGCTGCGGGCGAGCACGTCCTCTGCAATCTGCATGCGGCCACCCACACCGCTCTTCACCGTGAAGTTACCTTTGTTCACAGTGCCGAGGTTGGTGCCGCCGGTGGAGCGGATGTTGAGGCAGCTTTCGGGAGTGAGAATGCGCCAGCGCTCGTTTTCGGGCGTGGAGAGCAGCCCCTCAAAGCCATCATAGAAACCATAGACTGTCCACCCGCGGGCGGAGGCGGCGCCCACGGCGCCTTCAATCACGGCGTTGAGACCGGGGCAGTCGCCACCGGCGTTGAGAATACCGATATTCATGAGATTTTAATTGGGGAGTATGATGAATTTTGTTCTATCCTGATAATCGTTAGTGGGCAACCAGGCATCCCAGGCGTTCCAGCCGTCGCGCAGGAAACGGGCGGCTTCCCGGTAGCGGGCGTTGGAGGAGGGCATGCCGAGCATGACCACCAGCAGACGCTGTGCAAAGGTGCCTTCCCGGCCAGTGGCGGGGTTGATGCGCTTGACCGAGGCGCGGCGGGCGGTTACCATGAGGCAGCTGCCGGCGCTGCGGGATTGTCCTGCCTTGAGCCCGTCTACATGACCCGAACCGCTGAGCAGTTTGTTGTTGTTGCGGATGGTCTGCTTGCGGACACCGGAGGTGGAGTGGATGGAGACGATGCAGCCGGTCTGGGCGGTGATGGCCATGAGGTCTGTATCATTGATGGCATACAGACCCAGCAGAGCCATGTCGCGCGCAGAGGACTGGGTGATGACGGCGCCGTTGCTGCCTTTGAAGACAGTGGTGGTCATGCCCAGTTTGCGGGCAAGGTTGTTCATCTGGGCGATGAATGCACCTTCCGGGTTGCCGGTGCTCAGGCTGCTGCCGCAGGCATAAGCCAGGGTGGTGGCGCAGGCGCTGTCGTCCCACATGAGCGCAGAGTACAGGGCATCCCGCACGGAGATGGAGTCCCCGGCGCGCAGGCGGAGCAGGTTGGTGCGCTGCCAGGCAACCGCGCCTTCCGGCACGGTGATAAGGCGGTTCATGTCTACCTGGTGAGCCTTGATCCAGTCCATGACGACCACGGCTGTGGCCAGGTTGGCCAGCATGCCGATGGGGCGTTTGATGTTGGAGTTGGAGGCATAGAGCACGCGCCCGGAGTTGACCTCCATGGCAATGTAGCTGGGGGTCGTTTTGTCCGGGGTGACGATGTTCTGGAAGGTGCACGAGGTAAGCAGACTGCTGACCACGCCCCCTAACGCACAGAGATATGTGAGGGCTTTATTCATTTAGAATCTGCCGACTTGGATTTGCAGCACTTGCGGGCAGGTTTGGAGGCCTTGTCGCCAGTGGCTTTCTTGCGGTCGCTGTGCAGGTCTTCCGGGCTGCGGTCACCGAAGATGATGCCGAGATCACGCGCAGTGCTGATAATCTGGCTATCGGGGTTGACGAAACGGTGGTGCGCCACGGCTTCCTCAATGGGTACGTTGTCGATGTTGAGACCATTGAGTACCACGGTTTTGCCGAAGTCCTTGTTCTCGATGAGCTTCACGGCTTCCACGCCGAAACGCACGCCGAGGATGCGGTCGAAGGCGCAGGGAGAACCGCCGCGCTGGGTGTGGCCCAGCACGCAGTAGCGGGTTTCGATGCCGGTGCGTTCCTGCAGGATGTGGGAAAGCTTGTTGCCGATACCGCCGAGGCGTTCATCACCATTGTCCTTGTTGTGCACGGTGACGAGTGAGCCGTTGAGGCGGGAGCCTTCTGCCACCACGACGATGATTTCGCGCTGGCCGGTAGCCTTGCGGGCCTTGATGCATTCAATCACCTTGTCGAGGTCGTACTCGATTTCGGGGATGAGCACTACGTCCGCAGCTGCAGCAATGCCGCCGTACAGACCAATCCAGCCGGACATATCGCCCATGACCTCAATCACCATCATGCGCTGGTGGGCATTGGCCGTGGTGCGGATGCGGTCGATGGATTCCGTAACCACGGAAACGGCGCTGTGGAAACCGAAGGTGTAGTCGGAGTCACTGCAGAGGTCGTTGTTGATGGTCTTGGGAATGGAGATAACGGGCAGGCCTTCCTCAGAGAGGAGCTTGGCCGTGCGGGCAGAGCCGCTGCCGCCGATAACGGCCAGCGCCTGAAGCCCCAGTGCGTTGATGGTTTTTTTTGCCTTAGCCATGACCTCGCGATCCACCTGGCGGCGGCCCACCTTGTTGGTGACAACCTTGAAGTTGCCCGTGCTGGTGGTGCCGAGAATGGTGCCGCCGTATGCGCGGATTTTGTGTGTCTTGTTGGGGGTCAGGGTTTCATAACGGCGGCCTCCTGCCACTGGCAGGAGGCCTTCAAAACCGTCATGGAAACCGATAACTCGCCACCCGCGGCGATAGGCGGCGGAAACGTAGCCTTCGATGACTGCGTTGATGCCGGGGCAGTCACCGCCGGAGTTGAGAATACCGATAATCATGTGATGTTATATGGTTGATTTAGGATTTTGTGGTGGGTGCGGGAATGGCGCCGAGGTAGTGGGCGCAGCACCAGAGGGCACGCGGGTGGTGGAAGAAAGATTTCCACATGGAGCCCTTGAGGCCGTTGGTGGTGGTGCCGTCCTGGTTGCAGTAGCCGAACCATTCGCCGTGTTCCTTGTCCTGAAGGTGCTCGAAAGACCAGTCATGGATGCGCTGGTGCCATTCGGCGTACTTCTCATCACCGGTCATGACATAGGCCAGGCAGGTGCCGATGAGGGCTTCATCGTGCGGCCACCAGAACTTCATGTTGTGCCAGTATTCCTGCACCGGCTTGTTGTACACGTCGGTGTAGTAGAGCAGGCCGCCGTACTTCTTGTCCCAGCCGCGGGCGAGCGCCCAGTCAATCATCTTGCAGCCGATTTCAATGAGCTTCTTGTCGCCACCGCGGTAACGGGCTTCCTCCAGCACAAACCAGCCGCCTTCAATATCGTGGCCGGGGTTGAGCACGCGTTCATCGAAGTGGTCGATGACGGAGCCATCCGGAGCTACGTTTTCCAGAACGGCCTGAATATCCTCGTGCAGGAAGAGACGCTGCAGGTCATCGATGCAGCGGTCAATCCAGGCGGTGTAAACGCCGCCTTCCTCGCCGAGGTAACGGCGCATTTCCTGGGCGGTGACGAGCATAATCATGCGGCAGCCGAGGTTTTCTCCGGGGCGGTTGCCGGTGCCCTTGGGGTTCATCCTGCCGGGGGTGAAGAAGATATCGGCAAAGACGCCGAACCAGTTGCGGGCGCGCTCTGCGCTGTGCGGGTCGCCGGTGGCGCCGTAGTGGGCTGCCCAGGCGATGGCGGCGAAGCATTCGCTGTAGGCGTAGCGGCGCATGCGGATGGGGGTGCCGTCTTCTGTCACGTGGAAGTACATGCGGTTGAGCTTGTGGTCAGCGCATTTTTCTTCCAGGAATTTAAGTGCGCTTTCGGCGCATTCCATCCAGAGCGGATTCTTTTCGATGCTGTTGTAGCAGGTCAGAAGCATCCAGGCCATGCGGCCCTGTGCCCACACGTTCTTATCGGTGTCCACCAGGGTGCCGTCTGCGGCATAGCAGTGGTAGAGCCCCCCGTTCACCTTGTCCAGGGAACGGGGGAACCAGAACGGTGCTACCTCATTGAGCAGCTTGTCTTTGTAGAATTCGCCAAGTGCTTTTGTATCCATGAGGAGACGCGGGGTGAAGCTTTACTTGTAGATAGCCCAGTCGTAGAAGCCGATGGCCTTGAGCTCGCTCTTGAGGGCTTCGAGGGTGGCTTTGTCCTGCTTGCCCATGGGGAGACGGGCCGGGCCGAAGTCAACACCGGTCCATTCGCTCATGAGGTACTTGCAGCAGCCCATGTAGCCCTTGCCGGCGATGATGTTGATCATGGTGACGGAGAGCTGCTGGAGGCGGCGGGCTTCAGCGAGGTCGCCAGCGTCTACGGCCTTCATGATGTCATCATACAGCTTGGGAGCATAGTTGAAGGAGGAACCTACACCGCCCTTGGCACCGGTGGCGTAAGCACCGAGGAACCATTCGTCCACACCCCAGGGAATGTCGTACTTGCCGCCGTCATAGTTAAGGGCGTCCATGTAGAGGGCCAGGTCGGGGTTGGTGAACTTCACACCCACGAAGTTCGGAATCTTCTTGGCGCAGGCTTCAATCATCTTGCAGGGGTTGAAGCCCACGTGGGTGAGCACGGGGATGTCGTAGAAGTAGAAGGGCAGCTCAGGGGCGCCGGAGGCGGCCACGGCCAGGCTGTCTACCAGCAGGTCGATGCTGCCGGGCTTGAAGTAGCAGGGGGAGTTGCTGGCGGTGCCGGTAGCGCCGCACTCGGCAGCGTAGGCGGCCAGTTCGCGGCCGTCATACACGCAGTTGCCACCGGTGTGTACGATGACGTCGATGCCATACTTCTTGCCGGCCTCGCCCCAGGCGGCCATGTTTTCCTTACGCTCGGTGAGCTGCATGTGGGCGGATTCGCCGGTGGAACCGGTGATGAAAACGGACTTGATGCCCTGGCTGGCCAGGAACTTGGCCTGTGCGTCAACTGCATTGGGGTTGCAGGAGCCATCGGCGTTCATCGGAGTGTGGGTTGCGGCGCAGAGCCCATGGATTTTGAATGTGGTGTTCATAGTTTAAGTGTATTTGTTTTTTGTGAAAAAACTAAAGGACGCAATAAAAAATTGCCCTGTGGTAGTTTTAGCGCAAAGGGTATGATTTTTCAAGAAGAAACTGCGAAACTCGGGGGGTTTTGTTTATTTTTCGGACAGAATCCTGCGAAAGCGCATGCGCAGCTCGGTTTCCGGGCGGTTCCGGGCCTTGTTTTTCTGGCGGATGAAGTCCTGTGCTTCGGGGGGTAATTTATCAAACACATGGAGATTGACATCGGCCTCGTTTTCGGATTCGAAGGTGATATCAGCCTGCCATTTTTCCCCGTTGCGGGAGACCTCCACGGTGTAGGGTTCATCGGCATCCTGCGTCCAGGTGTAGTGGAAGGTAGCTTTGTAATTGCCGCCGCGCCAGCGGGCGGTGGAATCAGTCACCTCCACATAGCCGAGTTTGTTGACCTCCTGCCACTCACCCAGCACCAGTTCGCGCGGGTTTTTGAAACAACCGGGCAGTAGCAGGGCCAGACTGCCGGTGACGGAGCCGATAACCAGGAGGAGAAGAAGACGCAGGCGGGTCATAACGCTACTGATTCTAGCAGATTCTGCCTGTTTTGCAATCATGGAGTGGCGGGAATGCATCATTTTCTGCATGAAGGAACTTGTGCTGCTCAGACATGGTGAATCGCAATGGAATGCCGAAGGCCGGTTTACCGGCTGGGTGGATGTGCCGTTGTCTGTGCGCGGGCGGCGGGAATCGGAGCTGGCAGCCCGGCGGCTGCAGGAGAGTGGTTTTACCTGCGGGGCGGCGTGTGTCTCGGTGATGCAACGTGCCATCCATACCCTCAACATTGTGCTGGGGGTGATGGGGCGCTCCTGGGTTCCGGTGCATAAGGACTGGCGGCTCAATGAAAAGCACTATGGCGTTCTGCAGGGGCGCTTTAAGCGCGAGGTGGTGCAGGAGATGGGGGAGGAACTGGTGCAGCGCTGGCGGCGGGCATACGATTGTCCGCCCCCGCCGCTGCCGGAAAGCGAGGCTGCGGCGCTGGCCCGCGACCCTCGGTATGCCGGGGTTCCCCCGCAGTTGCTGCCGCTTACCGAATCGCTCAGCGATGCGTACCGGCGTCTGCGTGCCTGCTGGGAGGAAGTGATGCGCCCTCAGTTGTATTCCTCTGGTTCTTTGCTTGTTGTGGCGCACGGTAACAGTCTGCGTGCGCTGGTGATGCACCTGCGGCGTCTGAGCCCGGCCGGAGTGGAACAATTGGAAATTCCCACGGCGCATCCCCTGCGCCTGGTGTTTGACGATGAGATGAATTTGTTGCCCTGAGCGGTTGCGTTTTCCATGCGGAACGCGCTGCCGGATGTTCGGAGTTTGTTGACCCGCATGGGATAACGTGCCATGCTTTGCAGCATGGCAATTCGAATGAAAGAATGGGGAATGCAGGCGTATCCCCGGCAGGGGGTGCATCTGCCACTCAATGCGTTAAATGACTGGGGCCGCTCTGGCCGGGTGCTGGGGCAGGGGGTGGCTGAAGCGGGGGTCGGCGCTGCTGAACTGGCAGATGCTATTTACCGTGTGCAGAAAACCGGCAACGTGGCTGATATGGCCAGCGCGCTGGAGCAGATAGGCCGTGAAACAACGGATGAGCTGCTGGAACTGCCTGTGCGGGATTGGGATTACAGCTGGCAGCAGGCTTATGAACCACGCGTGCAGGAATTGCTCAGCCAGTACAGCGGGGAAGAGCGCGAGCAGGCCCGCAAGTTGAGCGAGGTGTATGGGCGTCGGTATTCGCTGGATGGCCGCCGCCGCCTGGAGGTGGAGCGCATCCGCCAGTCCCGCCGGAACTGGCAGCAACAGGTGGATTCTGCCGTGCAGCAGGGAGACTCGCAGAGCGCCCGCGACTGGCTGGAGCAGGGCAGCGGTGTGTTCCTGCCTGAGGAACAGCTGCCGCAGCAGCTCGACCAGGCGCAGAGCCGGAGTTTGCACGCGCGCTGGCAGCAGCGCTTGCTTCAGGAACCCTGCGCAGCCCTGGCAGCGTGGAATGATGAACAGGAGGAGCGCCCGGCTGATGCCGAGGAGCTGCGCGCGCTCACGCAGGAGGTGGAGCAGACTCGCCGCCTGGTGCTGGGCTCTCTGGCGGCGGGACTGGCTGCCGGAGTGGCGCAGGGGAAGGAACCTGCTGCGGCAGAGCTGGAGCAGGCGGTGGTTGCCGGCGTATTGTCGCGGGAGCAGGTGGAGGAGTGGCAGTCTGAACCCCGCAGGCCTGCTGCCGGGGCGGTGTGTGACTGGCAGCGCCGCATTGATGAACGCAGCGGGGAGGACGATGAGCGCCTTATTGTGGATGTTTCTCTGGCTCCCTTGCCAGTGGGGCAGCGGCGCGCTTTGCTGGCCCGTTTGCAGGCAACAAAGTCCTTGCCGGAGCAGCAGCGCGTTGGTACCAGCCGTTGTTTGTGGAATATGTACCGGCAGGGGTATTTTGGCTGCCCGGGGGATGCGGAGACACTGCAGGCTCTCGAGCGCTTGCAGAAAGAAGCATTGGAGCGCCAATGCGCCGGAACGGAGAAAGATTGCACGCGCTGGCTGGCCCAGTTGCGCAGTGAAACGGAAAACTGGGTTTGCTACGAAGCTTAATGACTATGGAAACAACAATGGAAGAAAACTGGACGGAAGCAACACAACCTATCCCCCTCGAATCGGTGCCACCACTGCAGCCGGTGAATGAGGGGCGGGAGATTGAGAAAACCCGGTATTGGAACAGTATCCTGACCGGGAATCCGGATACGGTGCCTGATGCGGTGCGCCGGAAAGCCGGAGTGGCAGATGTCTCATCTCCTGCAGAGGAGCGAGACCACCGCCTGATGAGTAATATCAACCGCTCCTGGGTGGTGGATTTCAGGAATAAGAAGAAGGAAGAGGTGCGTGCCGACTGGCCGGGAATCCGACGCAACCTTGCCAAAGAACTGGGGGTGCGCGATTCGGAACATGAGATTTATACGGCGCTTTCGATGCAGCAGCTGGATTCGCCACGCCTCAAAGAGTTGCAGAATCTGTTTGAAAAAAACTTCTATGCCGGATTAAAGGGCGAACCGGTAGCGGCTGCACCTGACACGGATGACGCGCTGGGCGTGGGGGAAGAGGCGTACCGCCTGGGTTCGACCCAGCGTTCGCATTACCTGCCGCTGGCAGAGACGGTGTCTGGCGCGTGGCGTATGCTGAAAGCGTCTGAATCGCTGCCGTCGGGCTGGGGGGATTTGCTGCAGCATGCCCCGGATATGGTGGAAGCCATAGACGAGATGGCGAATCTGCCGCTGGATGAGCGCGCCCGGGTTTATGAAGTGGCCAGAACGCTGGCATCCACCCGGGAACTGCAAGAAGACCAGCCGACTACCCTGGGCGATAAGATGCTGGCCAAATTCCGCCGTGGTGTTGAGGATTTGAAACACTCTGTCCTGCAGGGAACCGGGCATTTAGGCGTGGCTGTTTCAGAGTCGCTTGGCAAGACCTTGGACTCGGATATCCTGCAGCGCGGGGCTGAAGCCCTGGATAAGCGTCTGCAGGTGCTGCATGAGTTGCGAAGCGTTGCGCAGGGAGAAATCATGCCCATCAAGCTGAGTGAGGACAGCTCGTTTATGGCAAAACTGGCGCTGGAGACTGCCGGAGCCGTTCCGCACGTTTCAATGGCCTTCATGGGCGGCGCCGGTTTTGGTGCGTTGTCCCTGAGCGGTTTTGGCAACTCGATAGCAGAGGCTCGCCTCCGTTCTCCCGAAGGGAAGCATGAAACGCAGACCGCCGCCGGGTTGATTGGCGGTGTTATACAGGCAGGAATTTATTACGGAATGAGCCAAATAGGCTCCAGAATGCTCAGCAACTGCATCAATCGTTTTGCCAAAGCCCGCAATGCCGGCGCGGCAGAGTATTCCCTGGCTGCCCTTAAATCCGTGGGGATCATCGGGGCCGAGAATGCCAAGCTCCTGGCGGCTGGTAAAGCGGCACAAGCCAGTGAGATGGGCCTGCAGGAACTGGCTGCCCGGCTGGATAATGTAGCCTCCAATATCGACTGGAAATCCTTTGGCGACAATCTGTTTTCCGCGGAGGAGAATATGCGCGAGGCCGCCATGAATCTGCCCTTCATTCTCATTGCGGCAGGGCGGGCGTCTCTGCACCATTTCCGCTCCCCGGAGTCCATCGTGGACAACCGCCGTCTGCTGAATGACTGGGGTGTGGATGAGGCTACGCAGTCCCGTATCCGCAAGGAGACGAATATCCATGTGCAGTCGGACATGCTGCGTGAGGCGCTGTACAGCAGCAAACGCTGGGGCGGCTTTGGTTCTCTGGAGCTCTTCATCCGTTCGTTGAAATTGCTCAACACGGGCTCCGGTCCGGATTTCCGGGATGCTAAAGTAGCGCGTGATTTCCTGAAGCTTGAGTCCGATGTGAATACACTCATGAAGCCCACCGTGGTGGAGCGTGACCTTAACAACCCTGCAGTGGTGAATGAATTGTTTGCCCGCGTGCCCGGCCCCAAACAGATACCCTCCGATACATCGAAGTACGTTCCGTATCTGAAGCTGTGGGATGAATGGAGCCAGCTGGGGCAGGGGGTGGTGCCCATGCAGCTCGCCGAACTTAAGAAGGTTAACAAGCAATACCAGGAGGTGTTGAAGGATAAGTGGAAAGGCGTGCCGTACTACCTGCGTCTGGATGGGTATTACCACCCCTACCAGGAAGAATCGCTCCGGGTGCTGACGGCAGACCGCACCCGCGAGATTCTGGATAATAGTTACCGCCTGCTCATGAATGTGGAAACCCCGACCAGCCTGATGAATTCCTACAATAACATAGAGGAAGCCCGCCAGAAGACTGAAACCACCCGCCGTATGTATGTGAGTGAGTTCTGCAAGGCCATGATGCGTTGTGTTCATAGCGGGATGACGGCAGAGGAATCATTCAAGCTGTTTAATGAGCAGATGGAGAAGTTTTACCTGAACCGCAGGCGCGGAGCCCGCCACGCGCCGCGTTGGTTGCACCAGACCAGTGAGGCAACCCTACGCGAGGTGAAGGATAAGGCTTACACCAAGATGCGCTATGTCAACAGGAATGATAGTCCGCAGCTTCAGGAAATGTACCGCAGCCTGGTGTCTGCCCGCGTGTGCGGCGAATCTCTGCTGGAGCTGCTGCCGCATACGCGCGATTTCCAGACCCTGCTTTCCATGGGGTATAAGCCGGAGGATGCCTATTCCCATTTGCTGCAGCGCGAGTTCAGCGGGCATGTGGATGACAGTATCTGGAACCCGGTCAGGCTGAACCGCAAGATGGTAAATGTTTCTGATAATATACGCCGCCTTGATAAAAGCAAAAAGGTATTCGAGGATTATCTGGCTCTGAGCGGGTATAAGATGGAAGCCACGACTGATGGTAACGGTAAGGAACTGCTGCGTGTCAAGTGCCCGGATGGCCGCTATTCTCCGTGGATGAAAGGCGCTGGGCATGTGGTGAATAACCTGGTGGGAAATGTGCAGGTTTCCTTCCTCCCCACCGGGCTTAACCTGCTGACCCGTTACATGCAGGACTCGTATAGTAAGGATGCGTGGAGTAAGAAAATCTTTGAGCGCCGGCGCATGATTCCGCTGACCATGAAACGCTTTGTCGGGTTCGATCACCTGGGAAATACCGCTGCGCGAGACCTCTGTTCGCTTTGGCTGGGGGATTCCACCCATTACGGTGTGGGGTTGGAGTTTTCCTTGTATGATGAGCACTGGAAACGCTACAAGGGTAAGAAGGTGAATGCGATAACCAAGGAAATCGAGCCGGATGCAGGCATGTATCTGGTGCGCCACGGGCAGGTGATAACCCCGCTGGATCTGGTTAAAACCCGTTTTTCCACCTATTGGAACCGCATGTTGATTTCCGGCTGGGTGAGCCCGCAGGAAGTGGGCCAGACCCTGGTGGATAACAAGGTAATCACGCAGAAAGAGCTGGATTCCATCCTCGAGATAGGCGCTGACCGGCGTGTGAATTTTACGCACATGTCCAGAGCTCACCGCCGGGAGTTCATCAAGAAGAACGGCGGCCCGTATTTCCGCGGAGACCGCGGGAAAATGAACCGCATCCTCGCAGAGCACATGACTGGATTGAACGTGGAATACATGCTGGCCAATCTAGAATCCGCTCCGCTGCCGAACACGGTGAAACAGTGGTTTCTTACGGCCCCGTTCAGTGAGTTCCGGGAGCCGGAGGCCGTTGCCGCCCTGCGCCATGAAAAGGCGATGCATGCCAACCGCTCTGCGGCCAATGAAGTGAAATTCCGTATTCCCCGCGTGGTGGCGATACGCGAAGCCATGAAACAGGGGAAAACGGTGGCGCTGGAGAACATGATGCGCAACGCGTACTCGGTGCAAGACAACCGCCGCTATGAGCAGGGCTGGTGTTACTCCATGGGCGGTGCGGGTGCGTTCCGCGCTGCGGGACAATCGTTCTGGAACCTGCTGGAAGACCCTGCGCGCGCCTGGCGCATGTTGCCGGAGGAACGGCGGAAGGAGCTGACGGCTGAAATTCAGGATTTATGCGGAGACCGCCCGGTGGAGCAGGCAATGCAGGAGCTTTCTGAGGTGCTGAAAGAGTATCCGGCCCTGCATGGGTATGGCGTGGAAACCCGCGGCGGCTCAGATATTAACCGCATGGTGCTTGACCCCGTGAACCTGCAGAACCTGACGGAGCCTGTGTACCTGAAATATGTGGATGCGCGTTATGGTACTCCCATTCTGGTCAGGAATGGCTTTACCTTGGAAAAAGCGGATGGCCTGCCGGAGGAATGCGCCGCAGATGCCCGCGTGATGCCTGCGATTCGGCTTCTTACCGAGCTGCGCCGTCAGGTAACGGATATCCCGTTTACGGATGAAGCTGGCATCTGGTGGAAAAATAACCGCTACGGCGGTACAGATGGCATGCGCCCCGGCGGGCTGAATGAGGACTGGAAGCCGGAAAACGCGCTGAAGCCGATGCTGGAGGTATTCGAGCAGTTGAGCGAACAGAGCCGGGATTCGGATGATGAGCCCGTGGAGGTCTGCGGGGTGCGCCTGGGGGGATTGCGCCCCAGGGATATTGATATGAACAAACTCAAGTATGTTACGGTATACCGCTGCAATGAATTCCCGGAACACATGGTGCGCCTGATGCCGGGCGAGCCCGATGCCGATAACCCGCGCCAGCGTACGCCGTATATACTGCACAGCGCAGATGGTATTCCCCTGCTGCCCACCCGCCAGGCCAGGACGCATGAGGAATACGTGCAGGCCATGATTCCTCTGCGGGAATTCAGTACAAAGCATCTGACTTCTTATGATTACAGGACCAATAAGTACAGACGAGAGCAGCAGGTGGCTTTCCGCATGAATGAATTGGTATATGAACGCACGGTCAGTGCCGAGCGCTGGAAAGAAGGCTCCCAGGAGGATGTGGATAACCTGGAGTTGTTCATGCAGTTGTTCCAGGATAGCCGGTTGTCGTACTTCCTGGCATCCCGCCACCCGGAAACCTACACGCGTGGCGAGGCGCTGGCTTGTGAACTGGCGCGCCTTACCCTGCTGGCAGAAATCGGGGCGAAGCGGGATCAGCACATCGAGGACCTGGTGACATTCTGCCGCGCCCTGCGGCGGAATAAGGATGATGCAACGCTGATTCAGCATGTGTTGAACCGGGTTGTTTCTCCCTTCCCCGAGCAATACAGTAAAGAGGAATTGTCATACCCGGAAATCTCTGAGAAATAAATTCATATGTTGAGTACACTGGATGAGAGTGTGCGGCGCAGGTTGGAGGACCCACTCTGGCGGCTTACCAATTTGTACTGGATAGAGAACAAAAGCGGGCGTATGCAGCGCTTTGCGCCCAATGCCGCGCAGCTCCGGCTGCACCGCAACCTGTGGCATCGCAATGCGGTGCTCAAGGCGCGCCAGCTGGGTATTTCCACCTATGTGGCCATGCTGATGCTGGATAACTGCCTGTTCAAGCCGAATTTTCACGCCGGCATTATCGACAAGACCCTGCCGGATGCTGAACAGAAGCTGGAGAAAATCCGCTTTGCGTGGGAGCATCTGGATTACCTGCCGCCGCATGCGGATGCGCAGGCCCAGGCACTTGCCTGCGTGGGCAGCATCCTCAAGCAGCAGAGCGGAGTATCTAAAAAAGGTGGCTGGCATCCTGCGGCTGATGCGCGCGGGCGGCTCGCCTTTGCCAACGGCAGCGATATCCGCCTGGGCACCACGCTGCGCGGTGGCACGCTGCAGCTGCTGCATGTGAGCGAGCTGGCGCATGTCTCGGTGCATGCACCCTGGCGCGCCCGCGAAATCCGCACCGGTGCCATCAACACCGTGTCGGCAGAGGGAACCATCATTCTGGAAAGCACTCACGAGGGCGGGCGCTATGGCGTTAATTATGAGCTCACCTCCCAGGCCATGGAAAATGCCGCCAAGGCGGAGCTCTCTCCGCTGGACTTCCGCTTCTTCTTCATGAGCTGGTTTGATAACCCGGACTACGCCTTGCCCGGCAGGGCGGGGTGGTCGGATATTCAGGCGGCCTACTTTGAGAAGCTGGAGCAGGAATGCGGGGTGAGGCTCAGCCACGCGCAGAAGTTGTGGTACGCCCGCATGGAGAGAACCATGGGGGCGGCCATGCGGCAGGAATACCCCTCCACGCCGGATGAAGCCTTTGCCACGGGCAACGATGGCGCCATCTACGGCGCGCAGATTGCCCGGCTCCGCGAAAAAGGCCGCATCGGGGGTGAGTTTGCCTGGAATCCGCAGGAGCCGCTGTACACCGCGTGGGATTTGGGCCTGAGCGACCACACGGCCATCTGGCTGGTGCAGAATTACGGGGGCAATGTCTACTGGCTGAATCACTACGCGGCCAATCAGTTGCCGCTGGAGCATTTTGCCGGGAAAATCCGCGAATGGGAAGCGCGCTATGCGCACATTGCCGCCCACTTTCTGCCGCACGATGCCGCCCACCGCGACCCGCACGGCCAGTCGTATGTGGAAAGCCTGGCGGCTGCGGGGATTCACGCGGTGCGCGTAGTGCCGCGCACGCCGGATATCTGGCGCGGTATCAATTCACTGCGTGGTATTCTGGCTCACAGCTGGTTCCACCGTGATACGCTGCAGCAGCGCGTCAACCCGCGAGGGGAAAAGGAGCCCTCCGGCCTGAGCTGCCTGGAAATGTACCGCACCGCCCCCGCCGGGGCTTCCGGTGCTTACCGGGAAACGCCGGTACACGATGCTTCCTCCCACTCGGCTGATGCCGCCCGCATGTTTGCCGAGGCGCTGACGCATGGTATGGTGTACCCGGTGCAGCTGCGCCTGGCGCCCCGCCGCGCGCGTATGTGAAATTTCCCTATGAATACGAACAAGGAACAACACAACTGGCTGACTGGTCTGCTGACTGGTTGGGGTATCAAGGAGTCCTGGGCCAAGCTGATTGCCGGCGCCATCATCGGTGCCTGCACGGCGGCAGGGCTGCTGTAAAGAAGCAAAAGGCTGGGAGATGGTGGTATCTCCCAGCCTTTTTTTAGTGAGGATTGTTCTTTACTGGTTCATGGCATCCGGGTTGTCCAGCAGACCGGATTTCTCCAGATAGTAATCGTAGCCGCCGGCGTAGGGCGTTACCGTGCCGTGGGCAATGTGCAGCGTCTTTTCTGCCAGGGAACGGATGAAGTGCACATCGTGCGAGATGAACACCAGCGTGCCCTCATACCGTTTGAGCGCCTGGGAAAGCGCCTCCACACTCATCAGGTCCAGGTGGGTGGTCGGTTCGTCCATGAGCAGGAGGTTGGGCGGGTTCACCAGGAACTTCACCAGACTGAGACGGGATTTCTCACCGCCGGAAAGCACCTCCACGCGTTTCTCGCAGTCCAGTTTGCGGAACATGAAGGAGCCGAGCACGGCGCGCGCTTCTTCCTCGCGCAGTTCGGGGTCTGCCTTCATGATTTCCTCCAGCACGGTGAAGTTGGGCGTGAGGTTTTCCGAGCGCATCTGCGAGAAATAGCCGATGCGGGTGGTGGTGCCCAGCACGCGCTGGCCTTCGTCGATGGGGAGAACGCCAGCCAGAATCTTGAGCAGGGTGGATTTGCCTGCGCCATTCGGCCCCACGAGCACGATGCGGTCGCCTCGCTCAATGAGCAGGTCGAGGTTCTTGTAAATGCGCTTCTCGCCATAGCTCTGGCCCACTTTTTCCAGCTCCAGCACTTTCTGCATGCTGCGCGGCGGCTGCGGGAAGATGAACTTGAACACGCGGCGGCTCTGGCGCGGTTTTTCGATGCGGCGCATCTTCTCCAGCTGCTTGATGCGGCTCTGCACCTGAGAGGCCTTGGACGCCACCGAGCGGAAGCGCTCGATGAAGGATTCGATATGGGCAATCTCGCGCTGCTGATTGCGCCAGGCGGCCAGCACCTGTTCATAGCGCTGCTCCTTGAGCTCCAGGAACTGGCTGTAGTTGCCCGTGTAGCGCACCAGCTCGCCGTTTTCGATGTCATACACGGTTTCCACCAGTGAATCCATGAAATCGCGGTCGTGGGAAATCATGAAGATGGCTCCCGGGTAGTTCATGAGGTAGCGCTGGAACCACAGCAGACTCATCAGGTCCAGGTGGTTGGTCGGTTCGTCCAGCATGAGCAGGTCCGGCTCTGCCACCAGCAGCTGCGCCATGTGCGCGCGCATCACCCAGCCACCGCTCATCTCGCGGGCCGGGCGGTGAAAATCCTCGTCCTTGAACGCGAGCCCCTTCAGGATTTTCTTTGCCTTGGGTTCAATCTGGTAGCCATCGTGCGAGATAAAGGTATCCATGGCGGCGGCGTACTCATCGCTGGAGTTATCGCCCCGGGCCTCGCACTCGCGCAGAATGCGGATAGCCTCGCCCATCTCCGGGGTGGTGCTCATGGCAATCTCCAGCACCGTGCGGTCGGTGGGGTCGCCGGCTTCCTGCTGCAGGTAGCCCACCACAGCGTAGTCATCCATGACAATCTGCCCCTCATCCGGCGTATCATCGCCCCGTATCATGCGGAAGAGCGTGGATTTTCCCGCCCCGTTGGGCCCTACCAGCGCAATGCGCTCGCCCCAGTTGACAACGAGCTCCGTCTCGAAGAAGAGCGTGCGCCCGGCGTGTGCTTTGGTGAGTTTCTTGATGGTCAGCATGGCGCGGAAAGTATACACGATTTCTGCCAAAAGGCAAATGATTTCACATAATTTCGCCAAACCGCCCGAAATGGTGGGATTTTTTGCTTGCCGCCCATGGACTCCCGCGTTAGAATGACAGGCAGTACAGCCACATGAGCACTGCCACTCCCAGCTCCGGAATATCATCGCGCCGCGCCATGCAGGCGGCTGCGCAGGTGCTCATGCTTGTGCTGGGGATGCCGCTGGGGATTCTGAGCGGTTGGTATGCACTTGCCCCCAGTCCGGCGCGTCTGGCAGAGCAGGCTGCGGGAGGGACTGATCCGGCTGCTCTGCTGGAGCTGGTGCAGCGGGCCACCCGCCAGCAACAGGCGGCCGATATCCTGCACCAGCTGCTGGGGCAGGACCCCGCTGCGCTCAAGGCTCTGTTCGGGCTGGCCTCGGGCCATGAGGCGGCGTGCCTTCACCTGATATACCTGGCGCGGTCTCAACCAGCGGCTTTTGATAATCTTACCGGCGTGCCGGTGACCTATTCCCTGGCGCTGGCCCTGGCGCGCCACATGACGCCGGAGGGCTTTTCCCGGCTGGAGCAGATGGCGGCTACCCATGCAGATGCCTGCCTGATACTGGGTGTGGCTTATGAAAAGGCGTTTCTGGGCGGCTCCCGGGAGAAGGGGACATGCCAGGTGCCGGACCTGGAACGGGCGGCCTACTGGTATGGCAAAGCCCGCGCCATGAATTCGGTGGTGGGTACCCGGCATTATGCCCGGCTGGCATACTTCTTTGGTCTGATGCACCATGCCGTCAGCATCGAGGACGCGGTATACTGGTTCCGCGAAGCCGCCGTGTGCAACCATGCCGATGCGCAATGCGCCCTGGGTGTCTGCTATGCTGCCGGCACTGGGGTGGAGAAAAATCTGGAAAAAGCTGCGGAATGGTATCACCGCTCGGCAGAGCAGGGCTATGTGGATGCCCAGTACAACCTCGGGCTGTGTTATCTGCTGGGCGAGGGGGTAGCGGTGGATGAAGCCGCCTCTGCCCGGTGGTTCCGCAAGGCTGCTGAACAGGGGGATGCTCCCTCGCAATATCACCTCGGGCGCTCCTGTGAGCTGGGGCTGGGATTCCCCGCCCGTTATGAAGAGGCCTTCCAGTGGTATCGCCAGGCGGCAGAGCAGGGACACCCCGAAGCCCAGCTGGCTCTGGCTGCATGCTTTGAACAAGGACGGGGCGTTGACCGTAACCCCGCCGCCGCCCGGTATTGGCGCCGCCGCGCCGCTGACAATTCACAAACTACTATACCTGAATCATGAAAGTACTCCATATTCTGCTCCCGCTCCTTCTGGTGTCCTGCTCGCTTCTGCGCCCGGTCTCCAAGCCCTATTTCAATGACGACTGCGGAGAAGGCCGCATCGGCTACTGCATCAACGGCCGCGATGACCGCCGCTGGCATGCCGCCGTGGCCGCCTCGCATGACATGCAGCTGCAGGCCGCCACGAAAGCCCAGGTGGAACGCGATTTCGGCCCTATGCATGTCACGCTCCATGGGGAGGGCGGAACCGAGTCCTTTGTGTATTTTTACTTTGACCACCCGAAGAACACCATTGAGTACACCCATGCCCTGCGGTTTGACTTTACCCCGGCAGGCCGCGTTTCCCGCGCCGAGGTGGTGCTGATGGCTGACCCCTCACTGGTGGAGCCGCATTAATGCTATCTCTTATATATAAAGCAGGCGGGCTGAGGAATCATCCTCAGCCCGCTTTGTGTTTGTGTGTGGGGGAATATTCCTTACCAGCATTCCAAATCTCTGGCAATGTCGGGCATCTTATCCTTGGTGAACACCGGGTCGGTGATGCCGGCGCGCTTCTGGGCGCGGTAGTCTTCCAGCAGGCGGAAGGCGTATTTACCCAGCAGCACAATGGCAATCAGGTTGCAGATGGTCATGAGCCCCATGAAGAGGTCTGCCAGGTTCCATACCGTGCTCAGGCTGGCTACAGAGCCGAACAGCACCATGGCAGCCACGATGATGCGGTAGGTGGTGAGCACCCAGGACTTTTTGCTGAGGTATTGCACGTTGGCCTCGCCGTAGTAGTAGTTGCCCAGCACGCTGCTGTAGGCAAAGAAGAAGATGGCAATGGCCACGGCAATGTTGCCCCAGGGACCAATCTGCTGGCTGAGGGCAGCCTGGGTCAGCTTGATGCCGCTCACATCGCTTCCAGCAGGAATGCCGCCTACCAGGATGATGAAGGCGGTGCAGGAGCAGATGATGAGGGTGTCGCTGAATACACTGATGGCCTGCACCTTGCCCTGTTTCACCGGGTGGGATACATCGGCCGTGGCGGCTACGTTCGGGGCGGAACCCATGCCGGCCTCGTTGCTGTACAGGCCGCGGCGGATGCCTTGCTGGATAGCTGCACCCAGACCACCGGCCAGCCCCTGTTCCCAGCCGAAGGCGTGGGAGATGATGAGGGAGAGCACGTGGGGGATTTCCGTGATGTTGATGAGAATGACCACCAGCGCCAGGGCAATGTAGCCCAGGGCCATGAAGGGAACGATGACGCTGCTCACCTTGGCAATGCTCTGGATGCCACCGAAGATGATGACCAGGGTGAGGAGGGTGAGGACGGTGCCCATGTAGGAAGGCTGAATGGAAAAAGCCTCCTCGAAGGCCTGGCAGATGGTGTTGCTCTGCAGGGAGTTGAAGGCAAATCCGAAGGTGAGGATAAGCAGGATGGAGAAGATGGTGCCCATCCAGGGCTTCTTAAGCCCCTTGCTCATGTAGTAGGCCGGGCCGCCGATGAAGGAGGATTCGCCCTTGATTTTGTACAGCTGGGCCAGGGTGGATTCCACAAAGGCGCTGCTGGCTCCCAGGAACGCGATGAGCCACATCCAGAAGACAGCACCGGGGCCGCCCAGGGCAATGGCCACGGCCACACCGGCCAGGTTGCCTGTGCCCACACGGCTGGCAATGGAAATGGCAAAGGCCTGGAAAGAGGAAATGCGTTCCACTCCTTCCTCCCGCTCTTCGTGCGTGCAGTTGCGGAACATTGTCGGAATGTCGCGCAGCATGGTCAGCTGCACAAATTTGCAGCGGAGCGTGAACCAGATGGCGCAGCCAATCAGCATGGCCACCAGCACGTAGGTCCACAGAATTCCGTTGGCCCAGTCGATGAATTGTGTAAGATATTCCATAAGAGAGTTAATAAGCCGCGGTGACTATACCAGAATAAATCTGAAAATCAAGCATTTAATGTTACGGATGTTATTCAGGGTGTTCGCTATGGGATTGACAGAACAGCATCTTTATGTTATGAAAGGGGCACAACTTTCTCCAAAGAACTCGAACATGATGAAGAAAATTCTTGTCCTGCTGATAGCCTCGTTCGCCATACTGGCTATGTCCTGCTATGCCTCAGAGGCAGAGGCCGTCGCTGAAACGGTGGCTGCGACGGTGAAATCTCCTTTCTGCGGCACATTCTGGGCTCTGGCTCCGGCCTTGTTTGCCATTGTGCTGGCGCTGATGACCAAGGAGGTGTATTCCTCGCTTTTTGCCGGTGTGGTTCTGGGTGCGTGCTTTGTCTGCGATTTCTCGGCTTTGAATACGGTGGATTTCGTGGTGAACCAGGGGCTTATCACTGCGCTGAAGGATACCAGCGGTGTGTTCATCTTCCTGGTGGTGCTGGGCGCCTTTGTCTGCATGATTAACAAAACCGGGGCGGCTCTCGCCTTCGGTGAGTGGGCGCAGAAGAACATCAAGTCCCGCATTGGCAGCCAGCTGGCCACTTTTGTGCTGGGTATCCTTATCTTTATTGATGACTACTTTAACTGCCTGGCGGTGGGCAGTGTGATGCGCCCGGTGACGGATGTCAAGCGCGTTTCCCGGGCCAAGCTGGCATACATCATTGATTCCACAGCAGCTCCCGTGTGCATGATTGCCCCGATTTCCAGCTGGGCGGCTGCCGTTTCCCAGTATTCCGAAGGTACGGGGTATAACGGGTTGGAGTTGTTCATACAGGCCATTCCGTATAACTTCTACTCACTGCTGGCGCTTTGCTTTGTGGTGATGATTATTGTATCCCGCTTCGATTTCGGCCCCATGGTGCGCTATGAGCGCAACGCTATCAAGCATGGTGACCTGCATACGGTCTGCGCTGAAATTGAATCCCGCGAAACCGAAGACAAGACACCCCGCCGCGCCAAGCTGGCTGATTTGATTGTGCCGGTGCTCCTGCTGATTGCGATTGAAACCTTTGCCTTGGTGTATGTAGGTGGTATCCTGGAGGGTAAATCCTTTGCCGATGCCATCAGTGCCACTGATGCCACCGTGGCTCTGCCCTGGGGTGCAATCATTGCCATGGCTGTGGTGATTGTGTTCTACATGCTGCGCCGCTGCATCAGCTTCCGTTCGGCCATGCGTTGCATCCCTGAGGGCTTTGTGGCCATGGTGCCTGCCATTTTGATTCTGACCCTGGCAACTGCACTCAAGAATGTCACCACGGCGCTGGAAGCCCGCGAGTTCATTGCCATGCTGGTGCAGAACTCTGCTTCCGGTCTGTTGAACTTCCTTCCGGCGGTTATCTTTGTGGTGGCTGGTGTGCTGGCGTTCTCCACGGGTACTTCCTGGGCCACCTTCGGTATCCTCATCCCCATTGTGGTGGCAACGTTCGACCCCTCCAGCCCGCTCATGTACATCGGCATGTCGGCCTGCCTGGCCGGTGCTGTGGCCGGTGACCACTGCTCCCCGATTTCCGATACCACCATTATGTCCAGCGCGGGTGCTCAGTGCGACCACCTGAGCCACGTTTCCACCCAGCTGCCGTATGTGATTACGGTGTCGGCGGTGTCGTTCGTTGGCTTTCTGCTGGCCGGCTTCATCCAGAACTGGTTCATCGTGTTCCCGGTGGTGCTGGTTGCCCTCTGGGTGGTGCTCTGCGTGTTGAAGAAGCGCCATGCGAAGCTGCACCCTGAGGAGGATTAATAAGCGGGAATTTCTATTTAGCCCGAATGATGCCATTCATATGGCTAAATTGTGATTTACCGGCGAGCAAAGCGAGCGGAATTTGGAGTCCTGTGAGGGACGGCAGCCGTTAGCGCGGGGTGGAGCGACGAAGTCGCGGAACCCCGGGTTAAACAATAAAACAACCGGAACCCCGAACGCAGTGAGTGGGTGACAGAAACCTGCCGACGGCTGTAAGGCAGGTTGGACAAACGCGTAGCGTTTGCCCCGCCAGGGGTGAGCCACCAATGGGGTGGTGACGAATCAAAGCTAAGCATCAACATAAAGCGTCGCATTCTGTCACCCGTTCCACGGGTTCCTGTTAATTTTTTTTGAGGTAGCAGGCGCTGCGCGTGCTGACGCACGCTTGCACCTGCCTAACATCTGTCGCCCACTACCGTGGGCTATAAATTTCCGCTCGCTTTGCTCGCCGATAGATTACAATTTCACGAGGTGGGCAGACTTATTAGAAGTCCCATGCCTTTGTATTGTTAATAAAAATCTCCCTGCCAGAGCGCTTGTCCGGCAGGGAGATTTTTTACACTGGTGATATTCTTAAATTATTCCTTCATTAAAATGGGACATGTAAGCTAATGTCCATGCCACCAGCGCCGCGCCGAGCAGCAGAATGATGCCGAAGTAGGTAATGGTGCAGAGAATGGCCGGCTTGCTCTCTACTTTCAGAATGGAGCGGGCGCAGTGGTAGGTGAGCATGAGGACGGTAATCAGAGGGAGGCCTCCGAGGTAATCCGGCAGAAACCAGGTAAGTGCCGAGATGAGACCGGTGCCGCCTGCCACGATGGAGGCTCCTTTCAGCATCAGGAGTTTGGAACACTGCTTGCGAGTGTATATCAGATACGTGGCATATACCAGACCAAGATTGATCAGAATCCCGGCAAGAAAACTGAGTGTTTGGGGCATTGTGTACATAATCAGAGGTAGAGTTCAGGTTGTTTCGGTTCTGAGGCAATGGGCGCAAGGCGGGCATCGAACGCAGCTTGCGCGGGCGGGGGCATGATGCGGGCCTTGCGCGGGCAGATGGCTACGCAGCGCATGCAGAGAATGCACCTGGCGGCGTCTGTACTGCGCGGGTCTTTCAGCGGGATGGCACCGGTGGGGCACTTGCGGGCACACATGCCGCAACCGCCGCAGGCCTCTGTCACCATGGGGGTGACGGGCATCTGGGGCAGGGGACGGTACTCGGCATTGCCAGGCACTTCCACGGGGGAGAGCGGGTTGCCGGTCGATTTTGCCTCTGCCGCTGCGCCGAACTGCACGCACTGCGCGAGGTCTGCGGCATCGGGTCTGCCGGTGGCAATGCTGCGGGAGATGCTGTGCTCGGCAATGAATGCGGCGGCGGCAATGACCTGGTGCCCGGCTTCCGTAAGGGTGTTCTTGAGTTCCAGCAGGGCGTCATCGTAGGCGCGGTTGCCGTAGACAACCACCGCAATGGCTGGGTTGCCATTCCCCTGGAGCGCCTGCAGCCGCTGGGCTGCAATGGCGGGAATGCGCCCCCCATAGACAGGGACAACTGCCAGCAGCGGCGCTCCCTCGGGGAGGGATTGCGGTTCAACAGGGGAGCAGAGGTCAACGCGTGCTCCCATGCGTGCCCCGGCGATGGCGGCGGCTATTTTGGAACATCCTCCGGTAGGGCTGAATACGGCAGTAATCCAGTTGCTCATGATGGTAGGTATTCTAGCACTTTCCCTCTGCTAAATCAAACAGAAAAACCAGATAAATCCGGCAGCGAAACCGGGAGAGGCCACACACTTGCCCCTCCCGGTCGCTTTTTCTCTCTCTATTGGTTTTGTCTTCTGTCTATCAGCCTGATGTCACATCAGTCCATGTCCATGAAATCTTCTTTTCCACATGGGGGGCAATGGCTGCTCCCACCGGGCAGTTCTTCACGGCGGTTTCGAGCACGGCTCGTTCTGCCGGGCTTGTGGCCTGCGGCACGGTGATGTGGAAGTTCAGCGCGCTGATGCCGCTCTTGCCTTCTTCATACCCCGCGGCTATGCTGATGCCTGTGGTGTTGATGCCGCGGCGGCTGCCCAGATAGGCCATCATGCTTGCCATGCAGCTGGCCACAGCAGCGGCCAGCAGCTGGGCGGGGGAGGGCTGCTCTCCCCGACCGCCCAGAGCGGCGCTTACATCGGTGGTGAATTCTGCATTGCCCTGCGGAAAACTGGTGCGGCAGCGCATTGTGCCTTCTGTTACCGTCGTGGATGTATAGTTGCTCATGTCTCGCGTGTCCTTTCTATCTTGTTGCTCGGAACGATTCTAAATTAGCATGAATGATGCGAGGAGTCAATAATAATTTCTACCAAATTTGCAGGAAATTAAAAACAGGGGGTCTGAGTGGGTGCGGGTGTGGTTATGCCGGGTATCCGGGCAGTCGGCCGAGTCGGCTGTCTGCAGTCGCGTTTTGTTCCGGTTTTGGCGCTTTTATCATTGTTTGTGTTTTGCTATGGTTCATTTGATGGAGAGTTCCCTTCTGATGACATATTTTTTTATGATTCCCTGAACTCATCATGTGCATGAGTATAACCATCAAAGAAGACGTCTTTTTTTTTTTTTTTTTT
>JAFYRS010000029.1 GCA_017546845.1 Akkermansia sp. | reverse complement strand
CGCTGGGGGCTACGGCTACGCCTACGCCCACCCAGGTCGCGGACTTACCCCTGCCTTTCATCTTTTACCCGCTTGCGCGGGCTCAGAATTCGGCGGGCGTTCGCCCGCGGATTAGGAAGATAAATTACAATTTCGTTTTTCGTCAGCTGGGGGGCTTCTTTCAAATTAGAACTGATACTTTAACCTGTTATGCAATCTTTGGGACACATGTGGAGCTCTGCGGGGATGCCCCAACGGCGGGCGCAAAGCACTTTGTTACCCTGGTCACAGTATCATCACGACAATACCGGCCAACAGCAGCAGGACCGCCCCGGCCGCTGCTCCCCACTGCCAGGAACGGCCAATGGCCGGCCCCAGCAGCAACCATGTGCCGAAATAGGCGAGCAGGGCGAAAAGGGCCACCCCCTGGTAGGAGTGCAGCGGGAAATCTGCATTCGGGGAATCGTTCACATGGTCGATAAACCCGACGGCAGGCTTGCCCAGGCTGGCCTTGGCCACCGGGTCTGCCATATCGAGCGTTGTGCCGCGCTGGCGACCTACCAGGGTGACCTCCACCCCGGAGGGCAGCAACGCTAAGTTCGTATCACCCGCCTTTACCCATTTCACCCCGGGGGTGTTGATAGCGAAATAGAAGAAAGGAGTCCGGCCTCCGGTATACAGCCCCTGCACCTGCCGCTTCCCGAGCTGCAGCTCATCCGCATAGGCAATGGTTGAAAAATCCTGAATCTCGATGACCCCGGCGTAGGTGCCCAGGTTACCCGCACTCAGTGTTTCATGGGTGCAGAGCTGCCCCGTCACCCGCACCATGCACCCCTCATGCGCCGGGTCAATCGTTTCCGCACTGGCGGCATACACCCGCTCGCTCTGCCAATACTCCTTCAGCATGCCGATTTCCATGCACAGCAGCAACAGCATCACCAGCATGAACAGCCCGCCCAGAATCACAATGAACGGGCTGACGAACGCCCCCACCATGCTTGCTGCCACCGCGGCTTTCTTATCAGGATTCTTCATGGCTCACTTCAAATGGTTTGGCATCAACGGATGGGATGTGGCGGGGAGGATTGCGGCGCTCCGCGATTTCTTCGCAGCTGAATGATGAAAGCGCTGTGCCCATAAAGACCAGAATGACCAGAAGGCAGTATAATCGGGCGCGGAGGCAGGAGCGGGGGCTTTGGCCGGATTTCTGCACCATCCCCGCCAGGAGCGCTGCCGCAAATGACGGCAGGGTGGCCAGCGGTGCAAACAGGATAAACAACATTCCGCTTCCATCATTCATGCGCCCCAGAACAGCAGCAGGATACACCAGTACCCAGGCTGAAATGAATTGCAGCATGCCCCATATACACGCGCGGTGCGCCCGGGAGCCGGAATCCGCCGCGCTGATAAACAGCCACCCGGCCAGCCCCGCGCCCCACCAGATGAAGTATTGCATGCTTTTCCCGCACAAAGGAACGTAAAATGATGTATACCCCGCATCAAATAAGCGGCAGTAGCGCTCATACAGAAGCCACGCCGAAAGGCAATAGCAGACCATTGCCAGCACGGAAGCCAGAGAAAGAATGAAAGGCCATTTGCCGTAGCGGTTCATAGCGTGGGAAAGTCAGCATTTGTCTCCCTGCTGCAAGGTGGAGTGCGGTGCTGGCAGGGATTCTGTGGAAGGGGAGCAGGGGCATGGCGTGTCTTTATCTGCATACGGTGGCGGCTCAGCCAGGCGTATCCTGATGAAACGAATCAGGTATCGCACCCCGAAATGAGCCGCCAGGGGGATGCCGGATGTTATGCCAAAGAAGGTCAGCTGCTGGGTTACGGTGTATTCCTTGTTGCCGATGAGGACGATGAGGAAGACGAACTGGAGGAAGAGGGAGGGGACGAAGCTGGCGATGCTGACGACATTAGCCCGGCAGGAACTGTTCAGGAGGCTGGCCACAATGCCTCCGAATAAGGGAAGCGCCAGAAGAAAGAAACCCATCAGAGGCAGTAACATGATGCGTGAATGCGGTGGTTGGTTAAGTTTATGGGCGGTTTAAGATTCATTCATCATCCCCATCTTTCCCGAAGGAATCCTGGTTCAATGCCGTGCCTTTATCTCTGCACGAGGTTGGCTGCGGCATAGCCCGCGATGAAGCAGAGAATGCTGCCCACGAGGGTGAGGGCGATGTAGGAGCCGGCGGTGAGGTAGTTGCCGGCGCGCAGAATCATGGTGTTCTCAAAGGCAAAGGCTGCCAGGGTGGAGTAGCCGCCGCAGAGCCCGGCAGTGAGCGCCAGCCGCAGGTTGGGGGATTCGACGAAGCCCGCCGTGGCCAGCCCGCAGAACAGCCCCATGAACAGGCAGCCCCCGAAGTTGATGAGTAGGGTGTGCCAGGGCATGCCCGGGAGTTCCACGCCCCAGCGGGTGCACACGTAGTATGAGGTGAGGTAACGCAGCACGCCGCCAATGAAACAGCCGCAGCCGACGCAAAGCAGGGTTTTTAACGAAAGGACCATGAGGGGGGAGAATAGTGGTTAATGGTGCGGAGTCTGGTATACAAAAATGAAGAGAGGAACCATGGCGGCAAAGGGCAGCAGGGCAATGATGTAGAGGAGAGCCCGGAACCACCAGCTCTTGTCGGGCGTTGGTTTCAGTGCACAGCCAGCCAGGACGCAGGGCAGCCACTGCAGGCTGGACATAAGCCCTAGTGCCGGTTCGGCAAACCACCAGGCCACGCAGAGCAGCACCGTGGGCAGCTGCAGCAGCAGGTAGTACCGCACCCGCGAGGTGAGCGAACTGAGAATCCACAGCGAAACCGGCAGCATCAGTGAGCAGAGCCCGGTATACGCCAGAAAGGGGAAGAGCAGCAGGTGCAGCAGCGCGTGCAGCCCCAGCCACACACCGCAGATGATGAGCATATACCTGTGCCCATTTGAACTCATGCGCGTATTCTAGCATAACCGATGCTGTATGTGAACCGCAAATGTATGATAACTTGTCCCTTATTCACTATTCCTTATTCACTCTTCTTGACAGCTTGCGGCAAGAGGAGTAAATTCGCCTGTAGAGAGCATGGAGAAAGACCAAAAGCTGGTGGATTTGGAGCAGAAGCCCATGGGGCGTCTGCTGGCGCAGTATTCATTGCCAGCCATCGTGGGCATGGCGGCCATGTCATTCTACAACATTGTCGATTCCATCTACATCGGCCAGTGCTGCGGGGCGTATGCCATCACCGCCATGGGTTTGCTTTTCCCCATCATGAACCTGCTGGTGGCACTGGGCACGCTGGTGGGGCTGGGTGGTGCTGCCACCACCTCCATCACCCTGGGGCAGCAGGATTTTCCGCGCGCGTTCCGTGTGCTGGGGCATTGTACCATCATGGGCGTGGCGCTGGGCATCATCATCGGCTGGCTGCCGTTGCCGTGGATGGATGAGCTGCTGTATCTTTTCGGGGCGGATGAGAACACCGTGGGCCCGGCGCGTGAGTTCATGCTGGTGCTCATGCTGACCTGCCCGCTCACCTTCTCGTTCATGAACCTGAACCACGTGATGCGCGCCAGCGGCTACCCGTACAAGGCCATGTACAGCCTGTTGTTCTCCATGGTGGTGAACATCGGCTGCGCGCATGTGTTCGTGTACGTGCTGGAGTGGGGAATGACCGGCGCTGCGCTGGCCACCACGGCCGGGCAGGCGGTGGGCATGGCCTGGGTACTGCTGCATTTCCTGAGCCGCAGCAGCGTGATTCACTTCCGCGGCCGCATGTGGAAACTCTGCGGCCCCATCATGCGGCGTATCTGCCTGCTGGGGCTTCCTCCCTGCCTCATGAACCTGTGCGGCTGCCTGGTGGTTATCGTATTCAACACGCAGTTCCTGCGCTATGAAGGGCCCATGGGAGTGGGGGCATACAGTATCGTGAACCGCGTGCTGCTGGGCGTGGCCATGGTGGTGCTCGGCATTGCGCAGGGCATGCAGCCCATTGCGGGGTATAACCTGGGCATCGGCTTTTACAGCCGCGTGCGGAAGGTATTCTATTATGCAGTCTTTTCGGCGTTCTTCCTCACCCTTATCTGCTGGGTGGGCATCCAGTTGTTCCCGGAGGCCGTGGTGCGCGCCTTTGTGAAGGAGACGGACGCGAACTCCACCCAGCTCATCGAGCTTTCCACCCAGGGGCTGCGCATCATGGGGCTCATGTTCCCGCTGGTCGGCACGCAGATTATCATCGGCAATTTCTTCCAGAGCATCGGGCGCCCGATTATGAGCGTGTTCCTGAACATCATGCGCCAGTTCCTGGTGCTGATTCCCTGCCTGTTCCTGCTGCCGCTCTGGCTGGGTGGAAAGGGTATCTGGTGTGCGCAGATGGTGGCCGATGCGTTCTGCGCACTACTTTCCTACCTTGTCATCTACATCTTCTTCAAACGCGTTTTCCATAAGCACGATACCACCCCCACAGAAATGAACATCGAACGCATCCCCCTGCTGATTGCCACGCGCAACGCGCACAAAGCCCGCGAGTTTGCCCGCATTCTGCCCCCGCAGTATGAACTGAAGACTCTGGCCGATTTCCCCGGCGCGCCCGACCCTGAGGAAACCGGTACCACCTTTGAGGAGAATGCCGCCATCAAGGCCGAGAGTATCTCTGCCGTGTTCCCGGGGCTGGTGGTGTCTGACGACAGCGGCATCTGCGTGGATGCGCTGGGCGGCATGCCTGGTGTATACTCTGCCCGCTATGCCGGCACTCACGGGGATGACGAAGGCAACAATCGCAAGATGCTCGCAGAACTGGCAGCTAAGCCGGAATCCGAAAAGCCATTCACGGCCCGCTATGTCTGCGCTATTTCTGTGGCGCGCGGGGGTAAGGAACTGGGCTGCTTCGTGGGCACAGTGGAGGGGCAGATTACCCTTAATCCCCGCGGCACTGGCGGTTTCGGCTACGACCCGCTTTTCATCCCGGATGGCTACGACTGCACCATGGCCGAAATCTCTGCCGAGGAGAAGAACAGCATCTCCCACCGCGGCGAGGCTCTGCGCAAGTTTGAATCCTGGCTGCGCGAAACGGAGCTGGCCTGATTCCTCCGGCGCTTCTACCGCGAGTGCGGTTCAAATGTTGGCACGATTCATGATTCACTAAACGGGTGAATTGTGGTAGAATCCGCGCCGACATGACCGTATCTGTCCGAAAACTGTTTTTCCTGGCTCTGGCGGCGCTCCCGGTGGCGCTGGCTGATTCCCTGTCGTATTGGGAGCAGCAGGGCATCATCAATATCAATTTTGATGAGCCCGTAGTGCCGTATTCCGTGGTTGAAAACCAGCACCGCGACGATTGCAGTGTTGCGGATAAAGGGCTGGATTTGTTCAGTATCAGCGGGGATGATGCCCACATGCCCCGCGTGCGCTGGGTGGACCAGGACTGCCTGCGTATCGAACCCGGCCCCGGCAGCAGTGTCCGGACAGAATACACGCTGCGTTTCCGCGCCGGCACGCGCTACCAGAGCGGGCGCGCGCTGCAGAAGCGCGAGTACCGTTTCCATGCGCCGGCCAGTCCGCTGGTGCATGAGGATATGCGCGCCTGCCCGAACGGTGCTGCCCTGCTGGCGGCCCGTTTCCAGAACACGGCAGAGGCCGCCGGGCTGAACCCCGGAACCCCGATTCAGTATACCTACACGCGCATCAAGATGGATGACCGCGGGGACTTTTTCGAGACCGGGGAAACCGCCGGGGCCATTGTGGAGCAGGCCAGACTGAGCCATGGCAATAGTTTCAACATGCTGCAATCGCTGGTGCGCCGCGGTATCAACTGGCAGGAACTGCAGCAGGACAGCCCGCTGCCTGGCTATGTGCTGGTGCGCCCGGACCGCCCCGTGCCTGCGGGCAGTATCTGGCGGCTGAATGCCAAGGCCGCCCCCGGCAGTGGCATTGCAGACAGCAACCTGGGCCCCATTTATGTGAACCGTACCCTCAGCGCCCGCCTGGAGCAGGTGCTGCCGTCCGATGCCGCAGCATCCACCATGGAGCTGCAGATGCTTTTCAATTCCCCGGTGGATAAGACCCGGCTTCAGCAGGCGTTCCGCGAGATGCGGGTGACGCTGGATGGCGTGGAAACCACCCTGGCGGAGGATGGTGTGACCCGCACGGCCACGGTGAACGGGCGCGAGCTGCGCGTGCGCTACCTGGGTGAGGTGGCTCCCCAGGAGTTCTGGATTAACCCGGACGACGCTGAGGATGAGAGCGTGACGGCAGATGGCTGGTTTGTTGATAAGTCTGTGCGCCGCCTGCGCTACGCGCATCCCACGGCATCCATGGGAATGCGGCTGGCGGTGGAAAGCCCGGTGCCGGTGCTGGTGGAATGCAGGTTGCAGCCCGGGCTGGCCGGTATTTACGGTCTGCCCCTGTTGCGGGATTTCTTCTGCCGCTACAGTGTATCGCCGCTGGAGCCGGCATTGCCACGCATGGTGCGGTATCACCTGCCGCTGCAGGGAAAGCATGATTTGCCCATGGATGTGGTGAACGGGGGCTTCATGCGCGTGCGCCTGCGCCACTGGACGGCGAATGAGGTGCGCACCGCGCTGCCGAAAATTCAATCGCACCTGGAGCAGCAGAACCGCCGCCATGATATGGCGCTCACGCAGTACAACCGCGCGGTGGTGCAGGCCCGCATCAAAGCCGGGCTGGCAGAGGAGGATGATATGCCCCCCGCTCCGGATAACGCCACCCGCGCCCGCGAGGTGTACCTGGGCCGCCTTTTCCTGGAGGGCTCAGGCGGCACGGTGGTGGGGCAGCGGGAATACCGGCTGCCCGCTGGTGCCAGCCCGATGATGGCCAGCACCCGCATGGTGCTGAATCTGGATGAATTGAGCCAGTCGCCACTCAAGCCGGGTCTTTACCTGGTGGAGATGGATATGCTCCCTTCCGAAACCGTGCAGGCTGCTGCCCGGGAGCTGGGCATGAAGCCGGGCGACTGGGAGCTGCGCTGTGATGCGCTCGTCTCTGTCAGTGATTTATCTCCCGTGGTGCTCAATACCGCCGGGGCGGCGGGCGGAGAATCCAGCCTGCTGGTGCTGCGCCACAGCACGGCAGAACCGCTGCACGGCGGGCAGATGATGGCCGTGAGTGAAGAAGGCGCATCTGCCCCGGTGGCGGTGGAGCACGGGCATGTGGCCCTGCCTGCCGGTGTGGCAGATATCCTGGTGCGCGCCGGGGAGGATTACTGCCTGGTTTCCAACCCCAACGAATTCGGCATGGAGCAGGAAACCGAGCAGGAGGGCGATGCCGAGCTGCGCGCCATGGTCTGGACAGACCGGAATGTGTACCGCCCGGGGGACAGGGTCTTTGTGCGCGGGTTCCTGCGCGCGGTCGATGGGCTGAACCGCATTGCGCACTCGAAGCACCGCGCCCTGGAGCTGCATTTTGAAGCACCGAATGGTGCGCGCCTGTTCAGCCGTGTGTTCGATGTGGATGCCTTTGGTGCGTTTAACCAGGTGCTTACCCTGCCCAAGGGGCAGGATGATGTGTGCGGACGCTATGTCATCCGCGTGGGCACAACCCGCCCCCGCACGCTGGTGAAAAAGGAAATTGCCTGCGAGATGTACCGCCGCGATTCCTTTGAGCTGACCACGGAGGATACCACCGAGAAGATTGCCCCCAAGGCGCTGGCGCTGAAGGTGCAGGCGCAGGATTACAACACGCTGCCGCTCACGCAGGGACGCGTGGAGCTGCGGATGACCAGCCCGGTGCCCATGGAGGGTGCCCGCCAGCTGGCAACCGGCAGCGGGGTGGTGTATGAGTGGCAGGGTACGCTGCCCCTGAAGGAGGATGGCTCGGTGCTGTTCAACGTGCCGCTGCCGGCTGCGCCGGAATCTGATTTTGAGGTGCACTACGAGGGTGCCGTTATCAATGAACGCGAGGAAGCCCGCCGTTTTGACCTCGTGGGGCGCTACCATGCATCGGAAATCCGCCCGGAGCTGGGGGCTGATTACCGGCTGCGCTTATTCTGCAACTGCTGCGGCAAGTTGTTTTCCCAGGGGACCTCTGTCCGCGTGGCGCTGCGTGTGTCCCGCCGCGTGGAAAACCAGCTGGCCAACGGGTTCATGCTCGATGCCACGCACCAGGAGGAGGTGTGGAGCCAGTGGGTGAATGTGCCTGCCGGTGTGGAGGAAGGGGTGCAGCTGCCCTTGCACGAGGTGCTGGCCGGGTTGTCTCAGGAGGAGCTGGAGGAATACACGGTGGAAATCACCGGCCGCGACTACTGGGGCCGCGTGTTCCGCCACCAGAAGCGCGGTCATGCGCAGCACAGCAACAGCCGGGAGGCCGTGTTCTCTGCCAGCCCCAGCTCCAGACCCGGTCATATCATCCTGGAATGCAGTGAGGATTTCAAGGCGCTGCTGGTGCTGAATTATGGCCGCCGTGTGCGTGCCCATGTGCTGGACCTGCAGCGCGGGCGGCATGAGCTGGCTCTCCCCTTGCTGGGTGATGAGGAAGGGCGTATCAATGTCTGCGCCGCCCGCCTGACCCAAAAGCCCGGTTCCGGTTTGTTTGAGTACACGTACAAGCATGCGCTGGATATTGATGTGCCCATGAAGCGCAGTATGCTGCAGGTGCAGCTGGAGCTGCCCGGCACGGTGCGCCCCGGCAGCCGGCAGATGCTGGCCGGGCGGGTGACCCTGCCGAACGGGGTGCCCACCCCGGCGGCGGTGACTCTGTATGCGGTGGATTCCGGCATGCTGTCCCAGACCCGGTATCAGAAGGTGGATGTGGTGGCCGCGCTGAGCCGCTGGCGCGAAACGTTCCTGAACCTGCAGAATGTGGATGCCGGCGATGCTGATTTCCGCGAGGGCGTGTTCCGCCCCCGTCTGGCGCTGCTGGAGGGGCTCTGGCAGGGTGAGGGTCGCTCCGGCTCTGCGGCCTGGCAGCACCAGCCCTGGTGGATGCGCGTGGGGACGGCCTCCGGGAAATTCGGTAATCTGATGCTGCAGGCAGATGGCGTGGCTGCTGCCGGTACGCAACGCGCTGCCGCCGCAGTGGCAGCTGCCCCGGAGGATGGCGCAGAAGCCCGTCTGCGTACGAACTTTGCCCCCCTGGCTTTGTGGAGCAGCTCGCTCAAGACAGATGCCGATGGCCGCTTTTCCACCACCTGTACCATGCCGGACACGCTCACGACCTATCGCGTATTTGCCGTGGCGGCAGATAAGGAAGGCGGGCGTTTTGGCTCGGAAGAAGGCGAGTTTGTGGTGAACCAGCCCCTCATTCTGCGCGCGGGTACGCCGCTGTGCATGAGCGTGGGCGATAAGCTCCAGATTCCGGTCAATGTGACGAACAATACGCAGGCTGAAGGCACCTGGCACGTGTGCCTGGAGGGTAGCGATGCGCCCCAGCAGGTGACTCTTGCTGCCGGGGCCACGGCCACGCTGTATTTTGAACTGGCACCGCAGCAGGCCGGGCAGCAGCAGTACCGCTGGTATGCACAGGGCGCCACCGGGGTGGATGCCGTGCAGGCAGAGGTGGAGGCGGTGTACCCCTCTCCGCTGCTCAAGGAGGTGCACCACCTGGTGCTGAGCCCCGGGCAGGGGAGCCTGGTGCCGCGTAACCTGCTGGCGGCAGAGCTGGCTGGTGCACCCGATGTGCAGCTGCAGCTTCAGGTTTCGGCCAACCCGCTGCTCTTCATGCAGGGCGCGGTGGATTTCCTGCTGCAGCAGCCCGGTGGCAGCGTGACCAACATGTCATCCGCCCTGCTGCCCTGGTTGCTGTATGACCGCTTTGCCCCGCTGTGCCCGCGCATGGCCCGTACCCCGGCAGACCGCGTGGCGCAGACCATTGAGCAGACCGCGCAGGCTCTTCTGGGGCTTCAGCTGCCCGATGGCAGCCTGCCGGAGACGCGCGGCAGCAATGTGCCCAGTGTCTGGGCATCGGCCCAGGCGGCGGTGGTGCTGCGACTGGCAGAGGAGCGTGGCTACACCATCCCCCAGCGCGCCTGGT
>JAFYRS010000028.1 GCA_017546845.1 Akkermansia sp. | reverse complement strand
CGTAGCCCCCAGTCGCGGAACCCCGGGTAATCCAAAATAACATCGGAGCCCCGAGCATGTCGAGGGGGCGGCAGAAAGCGTGGTTTCAATATGTTGCATCGCTTTCCCATCTTCGGGCTAACGCCCTTCCGTCTCCGGCGAACCTACGCCGAGACAAGACGCCGTGGCAGGCTGCCACCCGTTATCACGGGTTCCGGTTCGTTTTTTTTTCGTGGGAGCAGGTGCTGTACGTGCCTAACATCTTTCGCCCACAAAATTCCGCGCCGCTAACGCTACGCAAACACACCGACAAAAAAAGCCTGAGCATGCATGCTCAGGCTTTTTTGAAATCTGGCAATCAACCTTTACAGAGCAAAGGTATCGCAGCAGGGGCATTCACCCATGGTCCAGGTGGCCTTGCCGCTTTCGGCAATGTGCACCAGGGCGTGGTAGGTGTCTTCCTCATCGGTGCCCAGCTTGGCAGCAATATCGCCAGCGGTGGCGGGAGTGGCGGTCAACGCGCCTTCAGCAGCAGCCAGCAGCTTCAGGAACACATTGGCGGCCAGCTTACCGGCCTGCACACCGGGCTGGTGGTAGGCGTTGATGTGGATGAGGCTGGCGTAGAAACTCACCGTGCGCTCAAAGAGGGCGATGAGCATACCCAGCGTGTAGGCGTTCACCACGGGGATGGAAATGGTGATGTTCTTGCGGCCGCTTTCGGAAAGAGCCTTGCGGGTACCGCGCAGGAAGCCCTGCAGGTAGTCGCCGGCGGTGAAGTTGTCTTCCACCTTCACCGTATCGGTGGGGGACTGGCGCACCTCGATGAAGGTGACGAAGAAGTTGTTGATACCGTCGCGCAGCTGCTGCACGTAGGCATGCTGGTCAGTGGAGCCCTTGTTACCGTAGACGGAGATACCCTGGTTCACGGTGTTGCCGTCCAGGTCGAGCTCCTTGCCCAGGGATTCCATGATGAGCTGCTGCAGGTACTTGGAGAAGAGCACGAGGCTGTCCTTGTAGGGCAGCACCACCATGTCCTTCTTACCCTTACCCTCACCGGCTTCATACCAGGCAAGAGCCAGCTTCATGGCCATGTTGGAAGCCGTATCGGCCACGCGGGTCTTGGCATCCATAGCAGCGGCACCGGCCAGCAGACTGTCGATATCCACGCCCTGCAGAGCAGCAGGAACAAGGCCCACCACGGAGGTCTCGGAAGTACGGCCGCCCACCCAGTCTTCCATGGGGAAGCGCTTCACCCAGCCCTCACCCACGGCTACCTTATCGAGCGTGGAATCCACGCCGGTCACGGCCACAGCCTGCTTGGCGAAGCAGAGGCCCTTATCTGCAAAGTACTGCTGGGCGCAGACCATACCGTTGCGGGTTTCGGGGGTGCCACCGCTCTTGGAGATGACAACGGCCAGCGTTTCGGTCAGCGGCAGCGTATCGAGCACCTTGTACATACCGTCCGGGTCGGTGTTATCAAGGAAAGCCATGGCCAGGCCATCAGCGGGCAGCGCATCGGCCACCAGCTCCGGACCCAGGGCAGAACCACCAATGCCAATCACCAGGCAGGTGGTGTACTTCTTGCCGTTCGGGGCAAGAATTTTGCCGCTGAGCACATCGGCAGCAAAAGCCTTCAGGTCAGCCAGGGGCTCATCAATCTTGGCGCGCAGTTCAGCCGTGGGGGCAATGGCGCTGTTGCGCAGCCAGTAGTGGCCCACCATGCGGTTTTCGTCCGGGTTGGCAATCACACCGCTTTCCAGAGCCGCGATATCGGCATAGGCGCGGTCGATGAGCGGCTGCATCTCTGCCAGGAATTCCGGCGTGAGCGGCAGTTTGGAAAGGTCAAGGGAAATCCCCATTTCGGGGTAACGCAGAAGCTGGTTGGCATACTGTTTCATAACGCGCGGCATTATACGCCCACATCCCCGGTTACGCAAGCACAATTCTCTGCGAATACGCGCGCCACCGCCAGGCTGGCACAGCACATAATCCAGTCGCCAGATAAGTGCATCATCATTATCGGCTTGCAATCAGACTCCCTATATGGTAGCATGGCGCGCGTTCATGATTACCGACTCCGAAGCATTGTTCCAATGGAAACTCCGTGCGGCTGCCCAGCCTCAGGGGCGAACCGTGCTTGACCTGGAGGCCGACAGCCTGCACCGCCACCGCGAAAAGCTCTGCCTGATTCAGTATGCCGATGCGGAGGGCGTGGTGATTATTGACCCGCTGGCTATCGAGGACATGAAGCTTTTCACCCTCTGGCTGCAGGAGGCCAATGTGTGGATGCACGGCGCAGACTACGACATGAGCCTGCTGCAGAATGCCTATGGCGTGCTGCCGCACATGATTCTGGATACCCAGATTGCCGCCCGCCTGCTGGGCTTCCAGCAATTCGGCCTGGCCGCCCTGGTGGAGCATTACTACGGCGTGGTGCTCAGCAAGAAGAACCAGCGCGCCAACTGGGGACTCCGCCCCATGCCGGATGACATGAAGGAATATGCCCAGGGAGATGTGAAATACATGCTCGAAATGGCAGATAAGCTCGTAGCGGAGCTGAATCAACTGGGCCGCTACGACTGGTTCCTGGAAAGCTGCGCCTGCAATCTGGAGCACGGACGCGAGCGCCACAACAGCTCCGGCCAGGAACCCTGGCGCATCAAAGGCGCCGGCAAGCTCAACCGCCGCGGTCTGGCTGCCCTGCGCGCCCTCTGGTTATGGCGCGATAAGGAAGCAGCCAGCATTGACCGACCGGCCTTCATGGTATGCGGTAACGATGAGCTGATTCGCTGGAGCACCGCCCTGCAGGAGTTCCGCCCGGTGTCCCCGCACCGCAGCATGCACACGCACCGCGCTGCCCGCTTCCGCAAGGCAGTGGAGCATTTCCAGCTCATGGATGAGGAGGATTACCCGCACCTGCTCAAACGCGTGCACCATGAATCTGACGCCCATTTTGACTCCCGCGTCGAGCGCTGGGCCGGCCGCCGCAATGCCGTGGCGGAAGAACTGGCGCTGGAACCCTCGCTCATTGCCACCCGCAGCCAGATTGAGGCTATTGCCACGAATGAGGAGAAAGGACTTGCCGCCCTCATGAACTGGCAGCGCAACCTGCTCACAAGATAATCGGAGCGCAGGACTTCAGTCCTGCGTTTTTATTTGTAATAGTCGTCTGCTGCGCAGGCTCAATGAAATCCGTTGCTGCGCAACGAACGAATTACGCCGTCCCGGCGTATGAAATCAGCCCTGCGGACAGATGAATTACATGGCTTCGCCGTGTATGAAATTCCCCCTCGCTGCGCTCG
>JAFYRS010000027.1 GCA_017546845.1 Akkermansia sp. | reverse complement strand
GTGTATACATTTGCTGGAGCTGACAACCATGAACGCGGAGAGGAAATTCGTGCTTTTTTAACTGAAAAACAGATTATACCACATGAAATAATACTTGATGTTTTATATGATAACAGATTTAGAGAAAACTTGGATGAACTTTTATTATTAATGAATACTAGAAAAGTAGGTAGATAAGAGGCTTGATAATAAACACTCTCGGTGGGCTAATCTGTTCAGACAAATCCACCTTTTTAATGTCATCTTGTTTAAGCAAAAATTAGCCTCGCTTAATCTTCAGTGCATCTGCTAGCAGCTGTGCCACCAGCTCATCTATGCTGATGTGGGCTGTGGCTGCCCAGGCGGTGAGTAGGGGAGTAAATTCATTGGGCAGGGTGACTGTAAGCCCGCCATGGTTCCGTTCCATAAGATCACCTATTCGCGCAGCGAGTTGGGGGGATAAGGGCTTGGTGACTGCCAGAACCGGGCAGAGTGCTTTGTAGTTCACATGCAGCTTGTCTGCAAGGGCGCGCTTGCTGATTCCTTGCGTTTTTTGCCACTCGATGATTTCCTCCAATGTCGGCATGGCCTGATTCTATCCATTATAGTGGACGGAATCAAGATAAAATCCATTATATTGGATGTTAAAAATCTTGCAATGAAGAAATATAAGGGGTGATAAATCTTGAAAAACGGTGTATATTTTCTTTGGGTGTCTGTAAATATGGATTAAAAGGGAAATTAAAGTCTGTAAAGAAAGAATTATGAACTACCACTATTGCTTGAAAAATGTTGAATGCGGCACGAATGAGAACGAATGCCGATATATGTTGCTCGCCTTGTATAAGGATGGAGAACGCATATCCATCGAGCGTGTGTATCAGGAAGAACCGGATGGCCCTTTTGAATTTTGTCAGGACATACGCGAGGGACAATTTTGTGCATTTGATGTCCTGGCCGATTATATGGGCGAAGATGCTGCAGCCTACCGCATCGATGAATATTGCTTTGAACCATGCTGGTAGAATCCCGGATTGCTGTATATCATCGACGGTGAATCATTTGCCGATGCTTCAAAAATGGTTGATAACTGGTACAAGGAAAATCCTCTCCCCGAAGAAGCTTCCGGAAAAATGGATTTGCGTATACCTGTGGTTACAGAGTCCAGACTGTGGGATGAGGAAGGTATAAAGCGCTTCTGTAAATGGTTCAATGCTGGACTATAATCATCTCATACATTGCAAAATAGCTTGATCTTGGTGGCTTGACTCATTAGAATGTGGGGCGAACTGCTAGATAGGAGCGACTGCAATGATTGAGAATGGAATAGGTGGGGCCAATACCAAGACCGGACTTATTTTTGAAGGCAAAACTGACTTGAGAACCTTTCTGATTAAGCAGGAGGGATATACATGCTCTGATAATAAGTTGGGATGGGTAGATGTCCAATATCAGAATGAGTTTGTCGCTTCAATTTTCAAAAAACACGCATTTTACCGTTTTCTTGCTTATCGAGGTGTTGATTATCATAGCATCCTTTCCAAAAAATTGTTGCCTGATGATGCCATTTATGTGGTGGTCAACAATACATTCTTCGTAATTGAGTGTAAATTTCAGAAAGTCGGAGGTTCTGTTGATGAAAAACTGCAAACCTGCGATTTTAAGAAAAAGCAATACAAGAAATTACTCTCTCTGCTGAACATGGAGGTTGAGTATATATATCTGCTCAACGATTGGTTCAAGCAGCCTGCGTATAAGGATGTGCTGGACTACATTATTTCTGTGGGATGTTCTTATTATTTTGAATACATCCCTCTGAATAAGCTTGGATTGCCCGTGCCGAGGTAATCGCTTAAATGTTGGCTAAATCCTTTATTTTCGCAACATAGGATTTTCGGACAGTTTCATTGTCCAGCTCTTTCCTTCTGGCTTTCGCCATTTCAAGGTATTGCATTTCGTTGTCAATGCCCAGGAATCGGCGATTGATGAGATTGGCGGCAATACCGGTTGTCCCACTTCCACAGAATGGGTCAAGAACCCATCCGTTTTCTGGTGTCGATGCAAGCAAGATGCGCACAAGAAGTGCCAGTGGCTTTTGTGTGGGATGTTTGCCACAGGATTTTTCCCAGCGGGCAATGGCGGGCAAGTGCCAGACATCCGTCATTTGTTTGTTCCCATTCAGCCGGTGCATTAAATCGTAATTGTAGTAATGCGGCTTTTTGGGGTGTTTTCGTGCCCAGATGATAAACTCCGATGAGTAGGTGAAAAAGCGGCAGGAAATATTGGGCGGTGGGTTTGTCTTTGCCCACGTGACGACATTCAGAATCTTGAAACCAAGCTCATTTAGAGTGTTGGCAACACTGAAAATATTGTGATAGGTGCCGGATATCCAGATGGTGCCGTTATCTGTCAGTTTTTCGCGACAGAGTGAAAGCCATTCTTTGTTAAAGGAATCAACGTATTCAGGGGAAGCTGCTTTATCCCAAGTGCCCTTGTCTACGCAAACCACTTTGCCCGACTGGCAGCTGATACCTCCGTTGCTCAAGAAATAGGGAGGATCTGCAAAAATACAGTCGAATTTGAAGTCAAACTGCTTCAGCAACTCGATACAATCGCCGTATTGTAAGTTAAAATCCTGATTTTGCGATTTGTAATAGCTGTTGAGCATTTTCGAATTGTGCAGATTAGTAATTGAGGGATAATTCTGTGTACAGCTGCTTGGATGTCTGATAGCTTCGCACAAGAATTTCAGTTAGCTTACCTCGCTTCGAGACATTGGAGTTAACGCATCGGGACGCCCAAACTCTTTCGATGCTGTACGCGGAGTATAAGTCATCAAAAAAGGTGTCGTGGATGTCTTTACCGCGGACATCGGAATTGCTGAGCATGAAATGTGCGCCTGCTTCATGGATGCGGTCACAGAATTCTTTCAATCGAATCTGTGCGGAATCGTTGAAATCTTCCTTGCTGTAGCTGTTGAAGCTGGAGGTATTGCTCAGGGGACGATAGGGCGGGTCGAAGTAGAAAAGCGTTTTGCCGTTGATTTTGTGGAAAGTCTCCTCAAAATCGCCATTCAGAATTTCGACGTTCTGCAACAATTTGCTGTCAGCGTAAATGACTTCTTCATTGCAAAATGAGGGGCTTTCATATTTGCCGAAAGGTACGTTAAATCCTCCTTTTTTGTTGACACGATAGAGACCATTGAAACAGGTTCTGTTCAGGAAGAAAAACAGCACAGTGTTTTCTAATGCATCCAGCGCTTTTGTGTTGAACCGATCGCGCATGCGATAGTAAAACTCCTGGCGGAATGTATCTTTGAGCAGACTGTCGTATTCTGATTGGATGTCTTTAAGCGCGCTAATCAACTCTTGTGGTTTGTCGCGTACTATCTCGTAGCACGTGGTCAAATCCTTGTTGATGTCATTGATAACGGCACGCTTGATATTGGGGTAATGGCTCAGCAAATGAAAGAGCATGGCTCCGCCTCCCACAAAAGGTTCAATGTAGGTAACATCGTCCCATTTCTGGAAATCATGTGGAAGCAAGGAATCCAGTTGGTTGATCAACTGACCCTTTCCTCCTACCCATTTAATGAATGGCTTTGCGTTAGGCATATTTTGGTGCAATGCACGGCAGTTGGAGCCTGCATAGTAAAGGCAGTTTACCAGAAAGAACGATACAATCAAGCTTTTGGCGTGGTCATGTCGGTTTTTTGTTTGTACAAGGACAGAAGAATGGGCGAAAAGGATAGCGCCGAGCGTTGAATCGGATTATTTTTTGGGGTTATTTTTTTTGTCACCTCCTGAATTGGGTTTGCATAACCGTATCTCGTGCGTTATACTAACATTATGAAACGAAACTTTTCCGAATGGCTTGCAACAATGCGGAGCAGTATTAATAGTTATTCTTACTATGTCGATTTTCAGAAGGTGTACGATAACGTTGATAGCGTTCGCATTGAGTTAAATATCCTCAATTCTCTGATAGGAGTGGAAAATATTCGTGGGGAGTTTTTGAAATTAGTGGAGGAGTACCCTAAGACTCTTAGATGTGTCCCCATTCTGTTAGCCTGTCGCCAGATGGAAATTTACGCCCAGGATGAAGAAGGTGCAATGTGGTACGACTTCTCCAATACGCAGTCATGTACACCCGAACAATATGCCGACTTTATGGAGAAAACGGGATTATTTGACCTAATCAGCAACCATATCATCAGCAATCTGAAAGATTATGTTACAGGTGTAGAAGTGGGGCTTGATAGCAATGGTCGCAAAAACCGCGGTGGTCACCAAATGGAGGATTTAGTGGAGAAATACCTTCAGCGCGGTGGTTACACCTATTACAAGGAAATGTATCTCCAGGAGGTCGAGAAAAAATGGAATTTGGATTTGAGTGCTCTTTCTGGTGATGGTATCAGTACCAAGCGATTTGATTTCGTTGTAGACCACTCCGGTGTAATCTACCTGATAGAAACAAATTTCTATACCTCGGGTGGCTCGAAACTCAATGAAACGGCTCGCAGCTATAAACTACTTGCTCAGGAGGTAAAGAAAATCCAAGGCGTGGAATTCGTTTGGATAACAGACGGTGCTGGTTGGAAATCCGCCCGCCGGAATCTGGAAGAGACGTTTAATGAGCTGGAGTATTTGTTTAACATAGCAGATATACAAGACGTGTATAGTGGTGATTCAATCGACACAACTCACGAGTAGGGCTAAAATACAGAGATTGATTAATGATTCACAATAAAGGTAAGCTGGGTGTAGATATGAGGAAAATCATAAAGAAAAGAGCACACTATATAAAATTTATTGTGCAGCAACCCCCATTGTTATCGGGAATGCCTGGATATGAAGACAGGAGTTTGGAAGAGCTATTAAAATTGGCTGTAGCGCAGGCACAGCCGACTGAAGTTATAGAACGAGATTTGGATGTTGCGGGAGCAAAATTGGCATTGTCTATTCCGAGTAACCAATTTTGCGAATATGCTGGCTGCATTACTGCGCTCCTCTTTGCGTCCAAAACTGGGAAACAGGTTCCTGGAAAAAAGAAGGATGAAAAGGGAGTGTATGTGGTGCCTGCTCAACCTGTAGTTCATGAGGGAAAAGAGCATGATATTCAGAATGTTGATCCTGCTGAAAATCTTATCTGTTTTGCTGTTTGCGGTGAGCATTTGGCATATTTTTCTGATTATTCAGGCGCAGAAGAACGGCTTCGTACCTTCATCGAATGGTTGTTGAAATCTAAGGCAAAGATTTTAGCTCATGAAGCGGTCATTCATACTGAAAAAGTTTTCATTGTTGATCCAACTGTTGTACTTCAATTTAAGGATGTTTCCAAATTCGTTTATAAATTTGGTCATTCTTCTGAGAAAGAAGAACTCGATTTTCAGATGCACTCTATTCTCGAAAATAGATTACCAAGAGATCCTTTTCTTAGGGCAAAGTTTGCTAATGCAATGAAAAATTGCAATATGGGACTGACTGTAACTTTAGGGAGAGGTTCGAAAGGGGAGAAGATAGAGGCGTTGAAGGCATTTCTGGGCAAATTGACGCCGTCTGAATTAAGAAAAACGACAGTACATTTTTCTGACAATAATACGATGACTGGAAATGAACTTCAAGCCAAGGCTCTAATTTCGGTGAAAACCAAAGATGGGGTATGGGTTCAGGAAAACGGGCAAGAGATGATAGCGCGATGGCTGAATTCTCTTATTATGGAGGGGCTTGTATGAAAGTGGGGCAGGTAATGATGAACGTTCGGATGTGGGGATGTTGCGGCATTCCTCTTTTAATATTTGTCCTTTTGTGCATGTTTATCGAACGCGAAGAACAGTTAACAACGACATATTTCGAGTATGGTGGTGTTATAGCAGCAATAATGGTAGGTGCTATCCAAAATTTGCGTACGAAATTGGCAGAGTATAATGTACTGTTCGCTAAAAGTTGTCCATTAACCAAACAGTATATAGAAGAACATTTAGGTGAGCAGGAGGGGGCAAGTTTGAGGCTTACTCTTTTGATTATCTTGGGGCTTCTTACAACCGTAGTAATGATTATAGGTGTGATTGTGGAAAAAATGTGCCCATCAATTACATCGTTAGTATTTAACCTTTCTTGCTCTTTGTCTATATCATGTATAGCAAATTATTTATATGTTCAATTTGATTATATGAAGATAGAAAGTAAAAATTTAAAACTCGTTTTTGAAGAACGTCTAGTAGAGCGAGAAAAGAGAACAAAAAGTGATTTAATAGAGAAAATAAAGGGGAAAAAAGGCGATAAATATCCAGAACAATGGAAGATATAGTTTTTCTTCATGGCATACAACTGCGAGAGCCCCAATGCAAATAGGCTTAGAATCTATAGTAGGTCACATTTGCAAGAAAAAACTGGGATTATCAAGCGAGGTGATGCGGTCTATCATGGTGCTATAGACCCCATCGTTGAGCTTGGTGCGGTATTTGTCTGTGGTGGCGCGCTTGCTTTTCAGCTCGTACTGTGCCTTGCAATGGTCGCATACATAGTCCTTTACCGGGGCGTTGGTCTCAGCTTTGTGGAGGGAGACGGCGCCGCAGATGGGGCAGTACATGTTGCGGGCAAGCCAGTCTTCGGTGAGGATGCGGGCTTGCTGGGCGGGGCTTTTGTAGCCTTGAATCAGGGCGGTGTTGAAGCGTAAATCCATGGCGGGCGTTGCGGGGAATGGTCGCTTTCTCATCCCTGATGATGTGTATGGTAGCAGAATCAGGGGAGAAGGCAAGCTTGTAACAGGGGGCGTGCAAAGAAAAGGTTTGACCTTTCCCGGCGGGATAAGATAAACTCCGGGTATGGCTAAGAAGCGTAACACGATAGAGGATTATCTGAATGAGTTGTATCGCCGGGGGATGGCGGGGGATAAGGAGGCGCAGCTGGAGTTTATCCAGGTGATTGTGATGGAGACGGCGGCACCGCTGGAGGGTGCGCCGCTTGAATGGCTGAATGCGCTGGTGGAGAAGGGGAATACGCAGGCGCGGCGGTGTTATTTTGCCTGGGCGATGAATGGTGATGCTGCCGATTGCGACTGGCAGCGGCTGGTGCAGTGGGCGGAGGAGTTGCTGGCTGAGGCGCCGGGGGATGCGCACTGTATGCTGGGTATGCTTTACGAGCCGGGGCTTCCGGGCCTGGCGGATGATAAGCTGGCGGAGGAGCATTATCGTAAGGCGCTGGAGTGCGGCAATGAGGGCTGCGCGTTCTATCTGGCCCGCGTGCTGCTGGGGCGCGAGGAGGATGAAACGCCGTATGCCGAATTGCGTGAGCTTCTGGAGCGCGCGGAGCGGGTGAATCCGAGTGCGCCTGTGTATGATTTGCTGGGCTCGGTGTGCCAGGAGCTGGGGGATGATGCCGCTGCCGTAAAATGTTTCCAGAAGCTGCACCGGCTGAATCCCGCTGATGCGGAGTGCTGCATGGAGCTGGCTCGCCATTATGCCACCGGGGCAGGGATGAGCCGGATTGACCACGAGATTGCGCTGCGTTATTTCCAGAAGGCGGCGAACCTGGGCGATGCCGAGGGTATGTTCATGGTCGGACTTTCTTATTATGAGGGTGTGGGAACGCGCCGTAATTACAAGCGGGCGGTGGATTATTTCCAGCGTGCGCTGGAGATGGGTGATACCCGTGCGCTGCCGTATCTGGGGGCATGTTATTATTATGGTGAAGGACTGCGGCCCGATGTGCAGAAGGCTGAGGAATTCTGGCTGGGTGGGGCGGCTCTGAAGGATGCCTTCAGCTGCTCGCTTCTGGCTGTCCGTTATCTTGAGAATGAGGGCGCGGAGCCTGATGTGGAGCGGGTGAAGGAGTACCTGCAGCTGGCTCGTGAGTATGTCGAGGAAGGGGATGCTGTGGTGGAGGGCAATATCGCCACCACGCAGCAGATGCTGGATTCCTTGCTCAGCCCGGCAGAGTAAGCGATTTTACAGCCCGCCATGCGTCCACACTGCGGATGTATGGCGGGCTTTTTTGTTTCCCAATGAATGTGGGGATATTGGAGAAAAGCGGAAAAGGGAACGATATCCGCTGCGCGGACGATATCCACACTGCGCGTGGACGATATCTTGCGCGGGGCGCAAGACGATATCCGCCGCGGGGCGGCGGACTTAGAATTGCAGGCCGACGGATAGCTGGAGGACGGGGTAGATGCGGAGGCGCTCGGCGAAGCGGAAGAAGTCGCGGCCTTCGCGGCGCATGGCGGCGTTAATCTGCTCATCGGTTGCATCACTGATGGTGAGCCATTGCGGGTCCTGGCAGACGAAGTGGCCTTTGTTGGAGCTGCTGAACTTGCCGCTGCCCATGTAGTTGATGCCGAGGTCGAGCGAGTAGTAGAGCGGATATCCGTCGATGAGGGTATCGGTGTAGCCGATACCGATGTAGGGCTGTAGTTTGTTCCAGCTGTATTTGCCGGAGAGTTCGCCTTCGTTGTCATCGCGGAGTTCGAAGTGGAAGCCTCCCATCTGGATGTGGCAGTCCTCGCCCAGGCCTCGGGAGAAGCGGGCGCGGTAGCGCATGGTGCTTTCGCAGAAGGTGAGGCCGGCGGTGAGGTAGAACTTGCCGCCGAAGGGGTAGATGTCGACGAGGAAACCGGCGTTGTCGCCGTTGAGGTTGAGGCGGGTGTGCTGGTTGCCCCAGGTTTCGGTGCAGTCATAGCCGATGGTGGCGCCGCGCAGGCGCATGCCGAGGTAAGGATTGAAACGATAGCCGATGCTCATGCCAAGGCCCTGGGTGCCGCCTGTTGCGGCAAGTGTGAAGTGCGGTGTCGTGTACTGTTGTTCAACGATGTCGATGATTTCCGGTTCTCCGGCATGGAGGACATAGGAAGGGCAGAACAGGGAGAGGAGAAAGGCAGATATACGAGACATGGCTGACCGGGTTAGCCCGTGCATCTTTATCTAACAAATATCCAGCGTGGCGTCAATGGGGTTTTGTGTAATTGTTTAATTCTAAGCTGTATAAATATGTAATAAGGTGGGCTGGAGAGGGCGGATTAACTGCGCTATTCTGTAGCATAATGGTAAGTGTTAAACCTGAAATGTATTAAGCGTAGGATAAATATAGACTTGACAAATTTCTGAAATTTCAGAAAATACGCGTATGCAGCTGAGTGAGGCGCAGATGAAGTTTATCCGCCGGTGGGGCGATATGGGCACCCGCTGGGGAATCCCGCGTTCCACGGCGATGCTGCATGGTCTGTTGTATGTGGCAACATCTCCGCTGACTGCTGAGGAGATGTGCGAGCTATTGCAGCTGGCGCGTTCGAATGTGAGCACCAGTCTGCGCGAGCTGGAAAGTTTCAACCTGGTGTACCGCGAATCCCGCCCGGGGGACCGCCGCAGTTTTTACCGCGCTGAGTGCGATGTGTGGGAAATGGCCCGCCGTATTCTGGAGGAACGCCGTCGCCGAGAGACGGCGGGGGCTGTTCTGGCGGTGGAGGAATGCCTGGCAGCGGCGCAGCAGGAGGGCGATACCCATACCGCAGAGCGCATGCTCGCTATGCAGGAGTTGCTGCAATCTGCCGAGACGGTGGCGACCGCTGCCCAGCGTTACAATACGTCGGTATTTCGTCGCGCTGCCTTGATGGGCAGCAAGTTACTGGTTCTTATCTCCAAACTCTGAAAATTTTAAACTAAAATTTCTCAAATTACAGAAATATGAAAACAATAGCCATAACCGGAGTATTAGGATACAGCGGGCGGTACATAGCGGCAGAAGCGAAGCGTCGTGGGTGGCGAGTGGTGGGGCTTACCAATTCGGCGGGGCGTCTGCCGAATGAGGCAGGGTATGAATTGCGTCCCATGCCCTGGAGCACGCAGGAGGAGGTGCTTGCCGGGGTGGATGTGCTGGTGAATACCTACTGGGTGCGCTTCAGTTATTCCGGAGCAGGGCATGACGCCTTCAGTCACGATGAGGCAGTGCAGAACACGAAGCGATTGTTTGACGCAGCAAAGCGGGCAGGAGTGAAACGCGTGGTGCATACCAGCATCACGCATCCGGATGCTGCGAGTGAATTACCCTATTTCCGGGGCAAGGCAGAGCTGGAAGCCGCGCTGGCAGCCAGCGGAATCCCCCACAGCATTCTGCGCCCCGCTATTCTGTTTGGCGATACCCCGGCGGAGAGTATTCTTATCAACAACATGGCGTGGAGTTTGCGTCATTTACCGGCAGTTGCTACATTTGGGCGGGGGCAATACCGCATGCAGCCCATCCATGTGCAGGATTATGCAGAGCTGGCCATGGATGAGGCGGAATCGACCGGGCAGCACCGAGTCGTCGATGCCGTGGGGGTGGAGGTCTATACCTTCCGGGACATGTGGAAACAGCTGGCGCGCAGCATGAACCTCTGGCGACCGGTGCTGCCTGTGCCGACAGGTGTCGGGTATCTGGCTGCCCGTGTGCTGGGCGCTCTGGTGGGGGATGTGGTGTTGACCCGCGATGAAATAGCCGGGCTGAGCCAGGACCGCCTGGCTGTTACCGGGGCCGGGGTCGGCAGGCGCCGCCTGAGCGACTGGGTGCAGCTGCATGCTTCCACGCTGGGCAGGCACTATGCCAGTGAACTGGCGCGGCGTAAATGAGTTTATTGTAACATTCTGGTTACAACGGTGCAGGTTGCTTGCCCCGTCGGGGCCTTTGTGCTATGCTTATGGCGCATGAAGAAGGTGCTGAAAATGCTGGGCTGGCTGCTGCTTGCTCCTCTGGCCTGGATTCTGGGCGAATTGATGATTTGTATAGCCCCGGAGGGCTTTGTTGTCGAGCGCACGCCGGTGGCGGGTCTGCCGGAGCGCCCGGTGACGGTGGCAGAAGTTGCAGAACTGAACCGGGCCCTGGCAGATTGTGGTGCGTCGTTATACAAGCAGTCACCGGGAATTGTGCTGTATTCCCCCGCGCATGTGCATGCCATCCCCACGAATGATGGCGGGCTGGAGCTGCTGCATATTTACCCTTCGTTGTGTTGGGAAGTCGCGCCTCCTGAAGCCGATGCCCAGGAAGTACTGCAGCGCTGGCTTGCTGAAATCAACCAGAAAGGCGGCTCAAGGTGATGAAGAAAATCAAGATGGTGTATCTCTCTCTGTTGGGAGCATGGCTTCTGGTATGCGCAGTGCGTATGGTGCTTCCCTGGTTGCGGAATGACGATGAGGTAGAGTTCCTTCCGGGGAATTACTGGGCCTGCGGCTATGCGGGAAACGAGGATGTGGGCGACCTCCCTGCCAGTATCTATGCGGAACTCAATACCCGCCTGGAAGCGGTGCAGCCGGGAATCCGTGTGTTCTTTTCACCATGGTATGAGTGGCACTTCAACTGCCAGAGCGTGGTCACTTGTTCTTTGAGGGAGGGAAAGCCTGTGCTTTCTCCAGCTGCCTTGCAGGAGCTGCGTGCATGGGTGCAGGAAAACAACGTATTGGAGCCGCCTGTCCTGTGGGATAATGCCTTACGCGATGTTTCTGATGCCGAGGTGAATGGTGCTCATGATGAACCAGACGATCAGGCAGCCGAGCCAGTACAGGGGATATAGACCATAGCTCTCGTGACCACAGATGCTGTAGTAAAGGATGATGGCCGGGTGAATAAGCATGAATCCCGCGAGAAACAGAAGCAGACTGCTCCACCGGGGTAGGGCGATGCTTCCTGCAAAGAAAAGGAGGCTGCCCAGGCTGTACCACAGCAGCCAGATTCTGTCTGCTGTCAGTAATTCAGAACTGCAGGATTCACTGACATCCACACATTGCAGGCTGATGCTCAGGTAGAGAAACACAGCCAGCAGAAACCCACCGGTAATGCGGAAGAAAAGCGGCATGGCTTAATGCGTGCAGGAAGAAAAGCCGTTTTCGCGGAAGATGCTGCGCACCTTGACGGTGAGCTCCTGGACAGGCGGTTCCAGCTCCATGAGCGGATATTCAAGCCCGAGCTCGCCCCATTTGAACTTGCCCATCTGGTGGAAGGGCAGCACATCCACCCGCTGCACATTGCCCAGCCCGGCGGCATAGCGCGCCAGTGCCGTGATGTCTTCCAGCTGGTCCGTGAGCCCCGGCACCAGCACATAGCGCAGCCACATGGGGATGCCGCGTGCGGCCAGCTTCTCGGCAAAATCTAGCGTGGGTTGCAGGTTCTGCCCCGTGACATGCTTGTATTGCTCCGGATTCCACGCTTTGATATCCAGCAGCACCAGGTCGGTATCTGCCAGCATGGCATCGTCGGCATTGCAGCCGAGGTGCCCGGAGGTGTCGACGCAGGTGTGCAGCCCCATTTCCTTGCATCCGTGGAGCAGGGCGCGCGTGAAATCCGGCTGGAAAAGCGGGTCGCCGCCGCTGATGGTCACGCCTCCTTTGGCTGTCTTAAGGAAGGAGGCATAGCGGCTGATTTCCTCCAGCACATCCTCCACCGTGCGTTCCTTACCCCGGCGCTTGAATGAGGTATCCGGGTTGTGGCAATACTGGCAGCGCAGGCTGCACCCGGAAAGGAACACAATGAAACGGATGCCCGGTCCATCGACCGTGCCGCAGGATTCTACCGAATGAATAAGACCAGATACAGAGGCTGCTGTCACGCCCGCATGTTAGCACAGATTGGAACGATTATCAACTCAAATTGCTCTTGTCTTGCAGCTAGGCAATGTGCTACAATGCCGTGCGTGGATTCGGAAGAGGCAGAAACGAAGAGAGATCAGAAGCCGGGGCGCCGCTGGTTGCGGCGGCTGGGCTGGGTGGCTGCTGGAGTCTTTTCTCTGTTGGTAGTGGTGCTGCTGGCTGGGGCCTGCTGGCTCTGGGGGTGGCAATGGGGCAATACAACACTGAAGTTTCATGACAGCTGGAAACCGGAGGAGAGAGCCGCTCTTTCCGAGTTTGATGCGTACCTGCGCACGGATTACATTCAGGAATTGATGCAGTACGAAATGCCGGATGCGCATCCGCTCTATATCTGGTTGTCCAGCGCTTATTTGAAAAAGATTCTCGCGGCTCCCGTCTGTGTGCAGCTGCGGGAAATAGCCGGAAGCGGCCGGGCGAATCTGCCCGGGGTGGATACCGCGGCGGGCAGGGGGATTACGCCTGCCATTCTGGCTGTTCAGAACGGGCATTTCGAGGCGCTCAAGGCGCTGGTGCTTCACGGCGCAGACCCCAATGCCTGTGTATTCATCACCTCACGCCATGAAGAGGAGACAGAAGCGGAAAACTTGTTGTCGCCGCTCATGTCCGACAACTATTCCAGACCGGATTTCCACGTTCCTTGGGAGACACGGCGGGATGTGGCCGAATTCCTGCTGGCGCACGGGGCAGATATCAATGCCGATAAGCGTATATTTGGCCTTTGCTGCCACATTGCCCTGTCTCGCGGAGATGCTTCACCCTGGCTCTGGGCTGTGGAGAAAGGACGCTGTGTTCCGCCGGAACTGTTTCCCTTTGTGGTGACGGGGACGGAACCGCAGCTGGAACTCATCGAGGCGATGTTGAAACAGTCTCCCGCCTTAGCCAACTCATGTGACGGTGGGCGCAATGTGCTGCAGAGGGTGGTTGAGCACGCCTGCAGTTTTCCTGAAGACCTGCCGGAGATGGAGCCGGTGCTTCGACTTCTGCTGCAATATGGCGCAGACCCTACGCGGCTGCCCACCGGAGATGAATATGATGAGGCGCAGACATGGCTGCCGCTGGAGCGTTTGCAGCAAAATCCGCCAGGCCGCTCACGCCGCCGGAAGGATGCCGCCCCGGTTCCGCAGGATACGCCCGAATACGCCGCCTGGCAGCGCATGTGCGAGATGTTGAAGCGCTGAGCATATTCGTTTTTTATTCGTTTTTTGCGTTGCCTGGGTTTTCATTATCATTGACTATTGGTGGAGTATGGTCTATGATGAACGCATGGAGACTCGCGTGATTGAGGTGGACCCGCTGGAGGATTGCCGCAAGATTTATAAGGAAGCCGCTGCCGTGCTGGCAGAGGGTGGCCTGGTGGCCATTCCGACGGAGACAGTGTATGGCCTGGGGGCTGATGCGTTTAACCCGGATGCTGTCGCAAAGGTGTTTGAGGTGAAAGGCCGCCCGAGTTTTGACCCGCTCATCTGCCACTTGCCGAATGGTAAGGCGCTGAAGGATATCACCGAAGTGCCGGCGGCGCTGCAGCCGCTGGTGGATAAGCTGGTGAAGGAATTCTGGCCGGGCCCGATGACGCTGGTGCTGCCGCGCAAGGAATGTGTGCCGGATATCGTGACGAGTGGCCTGCCCACCGTGGCCTGCCGCGTGACGAGCCACGAGGTGATGCGCGCGGTTTCCCGTGCCCTGGGACACCCCATTGCCGCCCCGAGCGCCAACCGTTTCGGGCACATTTCGCCCACGAGTGCTCCGGCGGTGCTGAAGGAACTGGGTGGCTCCATTCCGCTGGTACTGGATGCCGGCGCCTGCTCCGAAGGTCTGGAAAGCACGATTCTGCAGCCCTGCCTGGATGAGAAAGGAAATCCCGCCGTGCGCGTGCTGCGCGAGGGCCCGGTGACCCGCGAGAAGCTCCGCAAAATCTGCAAGGTGGTCAAGCCGGGTAAGGGTAGTGATATTGAGGCTGCCACGCCGAGTGCCCCCGGCATGCTCAAGAGCCACTACGCCCCCACCAAGCCGCTTCTGCTGCATGACCCGAAGGAGGAATTCACCCCGCAGGAGGGCGTGCGCTATGGCCTGATTACCTACCAGGGCGATTCTCCGCTGGCTGCGCAGGACTGCTGGGAGGAAGTAATGCCGCTTTCCCCGGGCAGCGGACGCCTGGCCGAGGCTGCCGTGCGTTTGTTTGCGGTGATGCGCGTCATGGATGAATGCGAGGCCGTGGATGTGATTGTGGCAGAGGAGCTGCCGAAGATGGGGCTTGGTATGGCCATGATGGACCGTCTGAACCGGGCTGCAGCACAGCGAGGCGAATAATTTTCCTATGAAGCTCACATTGCAGAAATTGACGGTGGGTATTGTGCTGCGCGTGGTTCATGCTGCGCTGGTGGAGCTGTATAAGCTCGATTCCCGGGTAAAGGATGAATTTGACCGCATGCCGGAGGGGCTCAGCTATGCGCTGCAGACCGGGCACAATGCCCCGCAGCTCTTTGTGCAGTGGAAAGAGGGGAAGCTGAGCCGCCTGACTGCGCTGGAGAAGCCGGTCTGCGCTCTGCGCCTCAAGTCCACGGGGATTTCGTTCCGCATGTTCACCGGGCAGATGGGGCTGGCGCAGGCATACGCGCAGCATGCCTTCAGCATGCAGGGCGAGATTGCGGATGTGATGCGTCTGGCGCGCCTGGTGAACCTGGTGGAGGGGTATTTGTTCCCCAGGTTCATCACGAAGCATATTTTAACAGATGTTCCGTCCTTGCAGGTGAATCCGCTGCGGGTATATGGACGAATTCTCTGCGGATTCCTGACTGGTCGCTATAATTGATTATGAATAAGTATTTTGAATTTCACAACTCTGTAAAGCTCCTCTGCGGAGAATCCGCGCTGGAGCGTCTTGCCAATGAACTGGAGCACCTGGGTGCCAAAGCTCCCATGCTGCTTTCCGATGCGGTGCTGGCAAAAATCGGCACTATGCAGCTGGTGGTGGATGCCATGGCGGCTGAGGGATGCACACCTGCCTGCACTTTCACCGATATTCCGGTGGATTCGTCCCTGAAGGTGGTGAATGAAATTGCGGCCCTGTACCGCCGCTCCGGGTGCGATGCCCTGGTGGCTGTGGGTGGTGGCTCGGTCATTGACACGGCCAAGGGTGTGCGCCTGGTGCTCTCTCAGGAGGCAGAGGATATCCTCGCCATTGGTGGTGTGGATAATCTGGTGCGTGGCAAGTATATCCCCTTTGTGGTGGTGCCCACCACCTCCGGCACCGGGTCTGAGTGCACCGGTGTGGCGGTGATCCGCAACGATGCCAACGGCGTGAAAATGGAGTTCCTTTCTCCCTATGTGCAGCCGGATGCTGCGGTGATTGACCCGCGCATGACGGAGGGTCTGCCGCCTAAGGCAACGGCCAGCACGGGGTACGATGCCATGGTGCATGCCATTGAAGCCTGCACCTGCCTGCAGGCCAACCCGATGAGTTCTGCCTACGGGACAGCGGCCATCAAGCTCATTTTCGAGAACCTGGAAGCCGCCACCCGCAACGGCTCTGACAAGAAAGCCCGCTACGCCATGGCCGTGGCCTCCACGATGGCCGGCATTGCCTTCTCCAACAGCATGGTGGGCGCGGTGCATGCCATCGGGCATGCGCTGGGTGGTGTGTGCCATGTGCCGCATGCTGTGGCCATGACGATTCTGCTCCCGCATGTGATGCGCTACAACCTGAGCCACTGTGCCGCTGCTTACGCCGGACTGCTGCCCTGGATGGTGGGTATGGATGCTGCCATGGCCACACCGGCAGACAGCCGCGCCGCGGCCGCCATTGAAGCGGTGGAGGCTCTGAGCCGCCGCCTGAACGCCATCTGCGGTCTGCCGCTCACCTTGCAGGATGCCGGGGTGAACAAGGAGGACTTTGCCAAGGTGGCAGAGTTTGCGGTGAATGATGGGGCGCTTATCGTGAACCCGCGCGCTGCCGATGAACAACAGGTGATTGAAATTCTGAACGCTGCTTACTGATATGCACGAGATTGTTGAAAACCAACGCAAGTTTTTCCAGACCCATGTGACGCGCGATGTGGAGTTCCGCATCCGCTCGCTCAAGAAATTGCAGAAAACCATCCGCGAGTGGGAACCCCGCATTGCCGAGGCGCTGCATGCTGACCTGGGCAAGAGCGCTGCAGAAAGCTACATGTGCGAAATCGGCCTGGTGCTGGGCAGCCTGGGCGATACGCTCAAACACATCCGCAAGTGGAGCAAGCCCCGCCGCGTGTCTGCCGGGCTGGCGCATTTCCCGAGCAGCTGCCGGGTAGAGGCAGACCCCTACGGGGTGGTGTTCATCATGAGCCCGTGGAATTATCCGGTGCTGCTGTTCCTGGATCCGCTGGTGGCTGCGCTTTCTGCCGGCAACTGCTGTATTGTGAAGCCCTCATCCTCCACACCCCACACCTCCTCCGTTCTGGCGGAGATGCTGGGCAGCATCTTCCCAGCGGAGTATGTGAAGGTGGTTCTGGGCAGCCATGAGGATTGCAACGCCCTGCTGGAGGAAAAGCTCGACTACATCTTCTTTACCGGCAGCCCGTCCGTGGGACTCAATGTCATGGCGGCTGCAGCACGCCAGCTTACCCCGGTGACACTGGAGCTGGGCGGCAAGAGCCCCTGTATTGTGGATGCCTCTGCTAATGTGAAGGTGGCGGCCCGCCGCATTGCCTTCGGCAAGATTCTGAACGCCGGCCAGACCTGCGTGGCGCCTGATTACCTGCTCATCCACAGCAGCCGAAAGCAGGAATTCATGACCGAATTCCGCGAGGCGGTGAACGAGATGCTGGGCGACCACCCGGTACAGAATGAGAACCTGACGCATATCATCAATGCCCGCCACTTCAAGCGCCTCATGGGGCTCATGGATGATGCCACCATCGTGGTTGGCGGACAGGGCGATGCTGAGACTCTGCGCATCGAACCCACTCTGCTGGATGGCGTGACGCTCGATTCCTCCTGCATGCAGGAGGAAATCTTCGGGCCCATCCTGCCCATGCTCACCTGGGAGAAGTGGGAGGATGTGGAAGGCTTTGTGCTTTCGCGTCCGCGTCCGCTGGCTTCCTACCTCTTCACCACGGATAAAGGCACGGAGCGCTGCTTCCGTAACCACCTGGCATTTGGCGGTGGCTGCGTGAATGATACCATTGTGCACCTGGCTGTGCACGGTATGCCTTTTGGCGGTGTGGGCAACAGCGGTATGGGCTCCTACCACGGTAAGACCGGGTTTGATACCTTTACCCACTATAAATCCATCCTCAAGAAAGCCAACTGGCTGGACCTGCCCTTCCGCTACCAGCCGTATAACAAGCTGAAGAGCGCCCTGCTGCGCATGTTCCTGCGATGACCCCGGCTGAACAACAAACCCTTGCCGCAGCGCTGCGCGAGGGCGAAACCCCGCTCTGGACAGGAACGGGCGGGGCTGCTGCACCACCCCGGCAGACGGGGCTGCTCAGCCGCCTGTTCCGCAAGGCGGATTCCGCCGCCCTTACCTCCATGCTGTACGCCATTACTCCGAAGCGCGTGCTGGCATTGCCGGTGCAGGGCGGGGAGGTGCAGGAATGGTTTCTCATGCTGGGGCTGGTGCAGGCGGTGAACGAACGCCCGGATGGCGGCGGGGATATCGTATTTGATTTCGAGGAGGTGAACGGCAGCAAAGTGCCGCGGGGCCTTATTGGCATTTCTGATGTTGCGCAGGTGCGGAATCTTCTTAATGATGCCATAGATGCAGCGTATCAGGCCTCTCCCTGGTCGGTTTAGTTTAACCTTTCCTAAAAAACCTGTTGCAATAACAGAAAATTGGGTTATAATGGAGGCACATGGTTGAGAATATTTTGTATATCGTTGCAGCCTACCTGATTGGTTCTGTGCCGTTCGGTTACATTGCCGGGCGTCTGAATGGTATTGATTTGCGTGAGCATGGGTCGCGCAACATCGGTGCTACCAATGCCGTGCGTGTTTTAGGCAAGGGATGGGGTATTCCCGTATTTGTGATGGACTTCCTGAAAGGATTTGTCCCGCTGCTGTGCATGAAGAATCACCTGGGTGGGGAGTTGGCCGCATTCAGCCCTGCCGATATGGGCTGGTTCCTGGGCATGATGTTTGCGTTGATTCTGGGACACACCTTCACCTGTTTCCTGAAGTTCAAGGGCGGCAAGGGTGTGGCCACCACAGGCGGCTGCCTGTTTGCTCTTTCCCCCTGGGTGGGTGGTGCTGCGTTGCTTTTCTGGCTGGTCAGCATGGTGATTACCCGTTATGTCTCCTTCTCCAGCATCATGGCTGGCGTGGGGATGATGCTGGCTGCTGCCATTGAGCTCTGGTACGGCACGGGGGCATATTCCGCTGCTGATGGTATGGTGCTGGGGCTGCTCTTCCTCATTCTGGTGCTGGTGACCTGGAAGCACCGCGCCAATCTGGTGCGCATCAAGAATGGCACAGAACCGAAAGCCTTTGCTCCCAAAAATTAATTTTCTGAATAATATGGAACGTACTTTTAACAAGACTGCCGTCATCGGCGCCGGAGCCTGGGGTACAGCCCTGGCCTTTACTGCCTCCCAGAATGGTGGGGAAGTGGTGCTCTGGACGTATAAGGAGGAGGAAGCTGCCGCCATTCGCGAGACGCGCATGAGCCTTGTGCCCATCAAGGGGGCCCGCCCGCTGCCGGAGAATGTGAAGGTGACGAGCGATTGGGCCGATGTGGCCGGTTCTGAGCTGGTGATTGTGGTGGTGCCCAGTGTGGTGATGCGCAGTGTGGCGCAGAGCCTGGCCAATGTGGGACTGGCTGAGAATGCCGTTATTGTGACCTGTTCCAAGGGGATTGAGAAGGACACCAACCTGCTCATGAGCGAAATTATCTCCTCCTATGTATCATATCCCGTGGGGGCGCTTTCCGGCCCGAATCACGCAGAGGATATTGTGCAGGGCCTTCCGAGCCTCACGCTCATCGGTTTCGAGGATATCGAGATTGCCAAGGCCGTGCAGAAGCGCATGAGCACGGGCTTCCTCCGCATCTACACCAGCAGCGACGTGGTGGGTATGCAGATTGGCGGCGCTATCAAGAATGTCTTTGCTCTGGCCAGCGGTATCTGCGCAGGCCTGGGGCTGGGTGATAATGCCCGTGCGGCGCTTTCCACCCGCGGCCTTGCAGAAATGACCCGTCTGGGTATTGCCCGCGGTGGGCGCATGGAGACCTTCATGGGGCTTTCCGGCATGGGTGACCTGGTGGTGACCTGTTATTCTGACCACAGCCGCAACCTGACCGCTGGCCGCCTGCTGGCCAAGGGAATGCCGTTGGATGAATGCCTGAAGCAGATTGGCCAGGTGGTGGAAGGTGTGCCGAATACGCTCTCTACCTTCCAGATGGCCCGCAGCCTGGGTGTTCGCACGCCGATTACGGATGCCATGTATGATATCCTGTACAATGGCAAGCACCCGAGCGAGGCGCTGCAGGAGCTCATGGTGCGCGACCTGCGCGAGGAAAACGTGACGGAATAAAGCGCGTCCTACTCTGTAGATTTTTTCGGCGGTCTGCGTTCCCCTGCATAGGGAAGTCAACGACAGACCGCCTCTTTTTTATACTGGACCATGAATGAGATACCTGCAAATCTGTGGCTGGCAGAGCTGTGGCAGGAGCACCGCGAGCGCTTGCTGCGCGTGCTGGTGCTGCGTATGCCGGCAGCCCTGCAGCGGCGGTTGAGCGCAGAGGATTTGTTGCAGGAAACGTACCTGGCCTGCGGCAAACGTCTGGATTATCTGCAATCAGAGCCGGAGGTGCCCATGTATGTGAAGCTGCGCCGGATTGCGCTGCAGACGCTCACGGACATGGAACGCCACCACCTGGCTGCCGCCAAGCGCGATGCCATGAAAGAGCGCTGCCCGGAGGATGATGAGGGCGTGGCGGATGCCTGGGCTCATTTTGCCGATACGATATCGAGCCCGCGTACGCATCTGGAGCGCCTGGAACGGCAGGCAATGGCCCGCCGGGTGCTGGCCCAGCTCTCGGCCAATGACCGCGAGATTCTGGAACTGCGCCACTTTGAGGAAATGGGTAATGCTGAGTGCGCTGCGGTGCTGGGTATTGAGCCTAAGGCTGCAAGCATCCGCTATGTGCGTGCGCTGAAGCGTTTCCAGGAATTAGTATACCACGAGAATCCCTATGCCTGATACTCCGGATAGAGAAGAACGCCTGGCTGAGCTGGTGGAGGAATACCTGGAAGCCATGCGCAAGGGCGAAGCACCCTCGCTGGCAGACTTTGCCGCAGAGCATCCGGAGTATGCTGAAGAGCTGCGCGATTTGCTCAAAGGCATGCAGGAAATGGAAAGCCTGAGCGTGACAACGCATGGCGCAGCTGTGCATGCCGGGCGGTATCCCGAATCGCTGGGCGGCTACCGCCTGTTAGAGCGCATCGGGGCTGGCGGTATGGGCACGGTCTTCCGCGCGTTGCAGGAATCGCTGAACCGGGAGGTGGCCGTCAAAATCCTTTCCCCGGTGTGGAATGCGGATGACCGCCACCGCGAGGCCTTTGAAAACGAGTCGCGCGTGATTGCGGCGCTGCACCATACCAATATTGTGGAGGTATTTGGTGTCGGCCAGGAGGGCGACTACCGATATTACGTGATGAGTCTGGTGCAGGGGCAGGGGGTGAACGCTGCCTGCATCCGCAAGGCGTTTCCCGGCCAGCCCTTTGAACAGGCCGTGGCGCGCGTGGGGCTGCAGGCGGCTCAGGCGCTGGCTTACGCTCATTCCTGCGGTGTGTTGCACCGCGATGTGAAACCCGGCAACCTGCTGCTGGATGCCGACGGCGTGCTGCGCGTGGGTGATTTTGGCCTGGCCACGGTGCTCAACAATGGCGAATCTGCCCCGCTGGTGACGCAGACGCATGACGGTACGCTGCGCTACATGCCGCCGGAGCGCTTGATGAAAGGTGAAAATTCCTATGCGGGCGACCAGTACAGCCTGGGGGTGACTCTGTATGAATTGCTCAGCAACCGCCCGGCGTTCCGCGAATCCGAACCCGGTAAGCTAATTCACCGCATCTGCAATGAACCGCTCAAATCCCTGCGCGGGGAAGGCGAGCTGGGTGCCATCATCAACAAGAGCATCAGTTTTGACCCGGCAGACCGCTATGCCTCCATGGCGGACATGGCGGCGGATTTGCGGCGGTATTTGAATGGAGAGCCGGTGCTGGCCCGGCCTGCCACATGGGCTCGCCGTTATGTCATGTGGATTCGCCGGCGTCCGGCGGTGGCGGCGTGGAGCCATGCGGCTGCGCTGCTGGTTTTCCTGTTGTTCGGCAGCATCGTGTGGGGCTATGTGGGCGAAAGCCGCCAGCGCCAGCTGGCAGAGCGCAATGCGTCCATTGCAGACTCCGCTCTGCAGCAGATTTTTGCCAGCATGGCCAATCGGGATTCCGGCGATAATACCCTCTGGCAGCCCTCCAAGGCAGATGCGCAGCTGCTCCAGCAGCTCATGCCTTATTATGAGGAAATCGCCATGCTGGCAGATACCGGTGGCGATGAGATGTCTTCCGCTTGCCGCACGCTGGCCATCATTGCCCTGCAGACGGCCGATTACGCCACGGCAGAACAGTATTTTACCCGCGCTCTGCAGCTGCTTTCCTTTGGCTCGGCAGATTATGTCCGCTCGGTGAATGGCCTCTCTGCCGCCCTTTATGCGCAGAATCGGCAGGCTGAGGCGGAAACCAGGCTTAAGGACCTGGTAGAGCGTCTGGATGAGATTGCTGCAGCGGATGCCCGGCTGGAGCTTGTGCGTTCATTGCAGATGCTCAGCACCGGCAGCCGCTACCAGCGCCGCTGGTCCCCCCGGCGTGAACGCCCGGCCCGCCAGACCCGGAACCGCGAGGGGGCTCCCCCCCGCGAGGGATTCCGCCAGCGTACCGGCTACCTGAAACAGGCGATTGCCCTCATCAATGAACTGGTGGAGCAGATGCCGGGTGATGAAACGGTACAGATGCGCCGGGTGGAGCTGCTCATGCAGTCCCAGAACCGCGCGTTGCGCAAGTCTCTCTTGCCGGAAAACGGGAGTGTGCCGCAGTTGTTGGAGGAATTGCTGGCGCGTTATCCGGAAAACCACCTGTTCAAGCGCGCTTTTGTGCAGCAGTGCATGCAGCCGCGCGCCAAGGCAGATGTGGGTATGCTGGAGCGTGCCTCGCGTTACTCGCGCTCTTTGCTGGCAGATAATCCCGGCAGCTCGGAAATGCTGATGCTGTATATTGCGGTCAGGGATCGTTTTTCTGCAGCGCTGGCTGCCGCCGGCAACGCTGAGCGCGCCGCGCGCGAGAATGAGATGACGCTGGGCGTGTTGTCGCTCATCACCTCCCGTGCTGATTACACCCCTGAAATGCGTGAGCGTCTGGCCATGCTGGTATCCATGCACCCGCAGGCTGATGCCGCCCGTTCCCAGCAGGAGGCGGAAATCTCTCTGCTGCTGGACAGTCATGATGAAAAACGCCTGGAGGAGGTGCGTAAACGGATGCGCCAGATGCGCAGGAGGCCTCATAAAGCCCGCCCTCCGTTTCCTCAGCCCTCTAAATAAGAAAAACCCGCCATGATTGGCGGGTTTTTGGCTGCATAGCCCCGGCGGGAATCGAACCCACATCTAAGGTACCGGAAACCTTCGTCCTATCCATTGAACGACGGAGCCGCATAACGCAACAGATGATGCCACATGGAGCGCGTGATGTCAAGAGAGCTTGTTTGACATGCTGCGTATTCCATACAAAAATCCCGCCCTGTTTCAAGAGCGGGATTCTGATGTCAGAAGAGGTTGATGGGAAGCGCTGTTCCTGTTTCACCCAGGGTGAACGTTATACCGAACCCGGTTTCTTTCTTGCCGCCGTTGTCGCGGAGGTAGACGGTGGCACCGATATACCAGGCCCCGGCGTGCCGGAACAGTGAGTATTGCTGAATGGGCATGCGGCCTTCATCAATATCATAGTACCACTGCGCAGAGAGCATGTATTTTTCGTTGAAACGCAGGTTGGTGCGCAGGTGGAACTGATCGGCGTCTTCCTGGATGGGGTGGTTGGTGATGGAGTTGTACGATATATATGTTTCCAGCCAGGAGCTGGGAATCAGTCGCATGGAGACACCGTACTGCTGGTAATCTTCACCGTTGTCGATAGTGGGAGTCTGTGTGTATGCCGAAAGTTCAAGCCTTCGGGAGGGGTAGAACCGGATGACATTGTACAGATTGGAGAAGTTGCTGTCGGAGTTGGGATTGTCGAGGTTGTAGTCGACAAAGGTATCCCAGAGCAGGAGGCGGACGCGGTCATCCTCAATGCGCGAGGTGAGCACGTTCTTCATGCCGAAACGCCAGATCTGCCAATTACCCCAGCTGTCGATGGCGGTGAAGCCGGAGAGGTCAAGCGGCATGGGGGAGGTATTGCCGCTCCAGAGGCTGGACCAGGTGTCTATCTGCGGAACCAGAGGATTGGACGAAGAGATAGAGCCCTGAGAGTAGGTGGCATAGGGCTGGATAAGGTGGTTAAGCCCATTCAGACCAAAGGATTTCCACTTGAACTCGGGGTAGCTGTTGTGGAACTTCATATTGAAGTCGCAGCTTACATAGCCGAGGAAGCGGTTGTCTGAGCCAATGCCTCCCACATCGTAATAGCCCGTGTAGGCGCCGCCTGCCTTGGGGGTGATGTTCAGGAATCGGAATGCGGTGAGGTTGGTGGTGAATTCGTGTGTTGTGTTGACACGGAAGTAACTCTGGGTGTTGCAGAGTCGGGAGTAGTATTCCTTCAGCTCTCCGTCACGCAGGCGGTCAATCTGTTTTTTGTACTCCAGACGTGTTTCATGCGGCAGGTATTGGCGCATGAGGCTGGCGGAGTTGTTGGTTTCGTAATTGATGCCGGTGTTACCAATGGCCGAGCGAACGCGGTAGAACGATGCGTCTACGCGTTCGTTTGTTGAATAGTAGTCATTGGGGGCAAAGCGTGTGTAGAGCATGCTCTGCGTGCTGCTGGTGCGGCGCACGAGCCGGACGGTGTTGTCCGGCTTGTCATCTGTGCGGCTGATGTCGGGGAAGAAGTCGCGCAGGATGTATCTGTCGCTGAGCAGGTTGATGTTGGTTGCGAGCTGCCAGTCAGAGCCGGTGTCAGCCTCGGGGGTGACATCCCACAGGGCGTGCAGGGCAATGCGGTGACGCCGGTGGTCGGTGGGCAGGCGGTCGCCATCAACGGGGTTAATCATGGGGTCGGCGTCATCTGCATAATAGATGGACAAACCGTCCATGTTGGAATTTTTGCGGGTCATCTCCAGTGACTCGACATCAATACCGGTGGCAAGTCCGCGGCGGGTGCGGTAGTCAAGGTGCAGGGTGGCCAGGTAATCGGCTGTGGGCATCATGCCGCTGACCCGGCGGTTCCCGAACAGGATGCCGTAGTTGTTTTCCAGGTAGGTACCCCAGTGGGAACGTGTGCCAGCGCCCGGCATGTATCCCTCACGCGGGTTGAGCGAGTGAGAGAAGGTGAACCAGCCCAGAACCGGAACGGTGTAGTCGTTTTCGTCTGTGGCAATGCTGAGACGGGATATCCGGCCATAATCGCCGGGGTAGATGGTGAGGGTGTCCGTTCCAATCCAGACAGAGGGCTTCTGTACGTCTTCTGTGGTGACGTAGGCATCGTAAACGGTAAGGTATTCCTTGCCGCTTTCGTCAGTGTTGTAATCGATGCGGGAACCTCGCACGAGCAGACCTCCTGCTTTCAGACGCACTTTGCCGACGGAGGTGCGTTTTTCTTTCCAGTTGTAGTAGCCGCCATCATCCGCGCGCACCAGTATTTCATCCTGGTAGATGGTGAGGGGACCGGTGAGGAGCGCTTCGTTGGTGTCGAGCTTTGCTTTCATGGCGGGGGTCATGATGTCTGACCCTCCATCCGTGCGCAGGCGTATAGGCGCTTCGCTGGAGCCCTGGTAGGAGAATGAGTTTTCTGCGTGGTCGTACGAAATGGTGCCCTTTTCGTTGGTGACCTGGAGTGAGTCCGGGAGCTCGGGGGCGGAGCCTCCAAGTGTGCTCACAACGCGATTCGTGACATCGAGCACGGGGTTGGCGCTTTCCTTGCTGGCAAAAATATCTTCAGGCAGAGGAACCAGGTCAGCTGCCTGCAGAGGCAACTGTGCAAGGCTTCCCAGAATCAGCGCGATGGCGGCTCTTGTCTGCTGCTTATTTTTCTTAGAATGTTTTTTCCCCATGGACGATTTTAATTTCGCATGAATGTGATAAATTGTCAAGCTTCTGCCGCTGGTTTGGGGGCAGAATTCAGCGGAGCACCGCAGTATCGGCTGATGAGGCGTTCCGGCGCGTTGTGGAGGTCGACCAGGACCAGGCAGTCGAGGGTGTCGCCGAATTCGCTGTCCACATTGAACGATATCATCTTGCCATTGAGGCGCAGGTACTGGCGCAGGAGAACGGGAATGCTGCGGCCATCCGGCTCCAGATCACTGACCATGGCCGAAAGAATACGCAAATCTCCCATGGCTGCGGGGACAAGGCGTGCATCTTCGCTGAGCAGGTCCATGCGTGTCGGCGGTGTCTTGGCCTGGACATCCCGGGCCAGTTCTTTAAGCATGCAATGGCATTTCAGGTATTCGTGAATGAGGGTGCGGGAGCGTTCTGTGTAGTCAGAGGAAACGCTGACCGTGCCGTAGAGATAGCGGTACTGCGGGTGCTTGACCACGAAGTTACCGATGCCCATCCAGAGGGTATCGAGCGAGGCAGGGTGCTTCTGGTATGGGGCGGTGATGAAGGCACGGCCCATTTCGAGGCCGTTTTTCACGAAGTTGACAAAGTCATTGCCCAAGTGGAAGAATTCGGAATTGTAGATGCCAATGGAGCCGCGGGCGGAAACAATTTCATCTGTTCTGCCCATGCGGTAGGCGCCGGCGATGCGTTTTTCCGCCGGATCCCACATGATGAGATGGTCATAGTAGAGGTCGTACTCATCCGTATCGCACGCCAGGCCGGAGCCTTCGCCCACGGCACGGAAAGTGATTTCGCGCTGCACGCCGATTTCGTGGAGCAGGTTGGGAATCTGGCTGCCTTTAGCCGTGTAAATCTGCAGGCCTGTGCTTTTGTGGGTGTAAATCAGGTGCTCCTCGGCGGGCAGGGCATCAATTTCCTGTTGCAGGATTTCCGGTGCTACCGGGTCGGCTATGGGCTCAAGCTTGCGCGGTATCTCGTTCCGGAGACTGGCGGCGGTGTCCGGGTAGCGCAGCATCATGCTGCTGAGTCGCAGGAAATCAGAAAGCGCCTGGTCATCCGGCAGAATCTCTGTGCGGCTGGCGGTGATGGGCTTGCCGATGCGGAACTGGTGCAGGGTCTTGCGGTCGCGTTTGATTTCGCGCGGGAGCAGGGCGCCTCGCTTGTCTTTCCAGTGTCGGGTTACAAACTGGAACAGCTTGCCGTTCTGGCCGGAAAGGTAAGTGGGCACAACGGTGGCTCCTGTTTTGCGGATGATGGAGGCGATGTTGGTCTGCCAGGGGTCATCAATAACCCGGCCATCCTCATCAGACCATGAAGCCGCAGACCCACTGGGGAAAATGATGAGGCAATGCCCGTCGCGAAGCCATTTGAGCATTTCCCTCATGCCTGCCATGTTGGCGCGTTTGGCTTCTTCTCCACCGTAGACATCCACCGTAATCAAGTAGGGGCGCATGCCGCGCACGCAGTTCAGGAAGTCGTTGACCACGATGCGGATATCGCTGCGCACCTGCATGGCGATATCGCCCAGCATGAGACCATCAGCCATGCCATGAGGGTGGTTGCAGGTAATGACGCACGGCCCTTCGGCGGGAATGTTTTCAATGCCCTTTACCTCATAATGGAGCGGGAGGTGCTTGCAGGCCAGTTTGAAGAAGTTATCGGTGCTGCCAGCTTCCCATTCTTCCTCAATCTTTGAATGAGCTACATTGAAGATGTGAAACCCCAGGAGCCGTTCGCCCAGGTTCAGTATGCATTCAGGCAATTTTTTTCCACCCGGGATATGCTCCCCCAAATCCATGATTTTTGCTTTCATAACGCGCGCACCGGTGTGCTCACACACCTATGAAAATATGTTATCACAGATGTTGTGTTATGGTCAATGTCAAAACGCAAGGCGCGGTGGAAAAACTCGTTAGAGCGTCATTCAGAGTCCCATTTTACCCGGGTTGAGAATGCCGGTGGAATCCAGCGCTTGTTTCAGGGCGCGGTGGGTATCCATGGCCGCAGGGCCGATGGCCTGCTCGAACCAAGGGGCTTTTGCCAGCCCGATTCCATGTTCGCCGGTGATGCTGCCACCGTGTTTCATGACCCAGTCGAAAAGCCTGTTGACGAGCGCATCTGCCGGTTCCCGGATATCCCGGCCTGCGCTGTCTTTGAGAACCATGATATTGGTGTGGATGTTGCCATCTCCGCTGTGGCCGAAGCAGGCTACCGGGATGCCGGTTTCCTGTTGCATGCATTCACAGAAACTGACCAGATCCACGAGTTTTGAACGTGGAATGACGATGTCCTCGTTGAGTTTGGTGAGCCCGGTTGCTTTCAGACTGTACGAGAATTCACGGCGCAGCTGCCAGATGGCTTCCACCTCTGCTTCTGTGCGGGCATAGACCACTTCTGTGGCCCCGGTGTTGCGCAGAATGGCGGCGATGGAGTCCAGTTCCGTGGTCACGGCATCTGCCTGGCCATCAATTTCAATGATGATGTGGCCTCTGGCTCCTGCGGGCAGGGCGCTTGGCCCCAGGTGGTTGCGCGCAGCTGCCAGGGTGAAGGCATCTGTGATTTCAATGGCACAGGGCAGGTGACCGCCTTGCAGGGTGTTCTGCACGGCTGCGGCGGCCATGGCGAACTGCGGGAAACTGGCGTGCAGGGCGGCTCTGGCCGGAGGCGCCGGAATGATGCGGAGGGTGGCCTCGGTCACGATGCCGAGCATGCCTTCACTGCCGCAGAAGAGCCCTACTAAATCGAATCCTTGCTTGTTTTTGTGCGTGCGCCCGCCGCAGCGGAGAATCCGGCCGTCTGCCAGCACCACGGTGAGCCCCAGGACATAGGCGCGCGTGACGCCGTATTTCAGGCAGCGGGGCCCGCCGGCATTGGTGGCGATGTTGCCGCCGATGCTGGATTCCTTGCGCGAGGCGGGGTCAGGCGGGTAAAACCAGCCCACGCGGGAACAGGCTTCCTGCAGGTCCGCGGTGAGTACGCCTGCCTCCACCACGGCCACTCCGTCCTCCGGGGAAACTTCCAGAATGCGGGTCATGCCGGCAACGGAGATGACGATGCCGCCCTTTACGGGGACACAGCCGCCGACATAGCCCACGCCGGCACCGCGCGGGGTTACGGGAATACCGCGTTCATGCGCAAAGCGCAGAGCTGTGGAAACCTGCTCCGTATGGGAGGCCAGCACGACTGCCTCCGGCAGCGCCGCTGCGTGCCACTTGTCCGATGCGTGAGCACGCAGTGTGGCTTCGTCTGTTCGTACACAATCGCCCAGTTGCGAGCGGAGTTCCTCAATCCAGTTCATACACATGGTGTTTATTCTTTATCGGTTCCCCAGCGGCGGTGCAGCCAGGATTCCACGGGCGAGAAAATGATTTTATCTGCCAGCAGGCCCACGGCAATGATGATGAACATGATGCCGATGACCTGGTACATGCGCTGCAGTTCGCGGCCGTAGTGCAGGTATTGCCCGATGCCGAAGCCCGAGACCACGGAAACATAGATTTCTGCGGCCATGAGTGAGCGCCAGGCAAAGGCCCAGCCTTGTTTCATGCCACTTACTACAAATGGTGCAGAGGCGGGCAGGGTGACGAATACCAGCGTGTGCAGCGGGCCGGAGCCCATGGTGCGCGCGGCGCGTACATAAATGGGCGGCACGTTTTTCATGCCGTTCTGGGTGGAGAGCAGCACGCTCCAGAGTGTACCCATGATGACCACGAAGAGCAGGGCTGATTCCGTTTGCCCGAACCAGATGCAGGCCAGGGGAACCCAGCAGACGCTGGGGAGTGCCTGTAAGCCCAGGGCCAGCATGCCCAGCGTATCATTCACGCTGCGGAAGCGTGCAGCCAGCATGCCCAGCGGCACCCCCAGTACAAGCCCGATGATATAGCCGATGAGCAGGCGGCGCAGGGTGATGAGCATGGAGAGCGGAATCTTGCCGTTCACGGTGTTATCCCACAGGTATTGCCCCACGGTGCTGGGCGGGGGCAGCACATAGGGCGACCACAGGGAAATATCCAGCCCGAGGGCGGTTAAATCGCCAGTGAGCGCCGCCCACACCAGAATGAGCAGGGCGAAGAAGATGAGGGTGATGATGGTGCGTTTCATGGCGGTTAATCGGATTCGTTGGCGGTGTACCCTTTGAGCGCCGAGGTGATGCTCTGCGAAAGGTCGGCCAGGTCGTGGTTGTTGATGTTGCGCGGGCGGGCAAGGTACACGGGGTATTCCTCGCGCACGCGTCCGGGATGCGGTGAGAAGAGAATTACCCGGCTGCCCAGGCACACGGCCTCGCGCACATTGTGCGTCACAAACACAATGGTTTTGCGGCGTTTCTCCCATACGTCCTGAATATCGCCATAGAGGCGTTCGCGGGTCATGGCATCCAGGGCAGAGAAGGGCTCATCCATGAGCAGGATTTTCGGGTTGGGTGCAAGGGAACGGGCCAGGGCTACGCGCTGGCGCATGCCGCCGCTCAACTCGTGGATGTTGGCGTGGGCAAAGCGGTCCATCTTTACCAGGTAGAGGTAATATTTGGCTACCTCCAGGCGTTCCTTATCCGTCAGGTTCGGTTTCTGCTTCAGGCCGAACATTACGTTGCCTATCACATCCAGCCAGGGGAAAAGGGCGTGTTCCTGGAACATGACCATACGGTCGCGCCCCGGGCCGGTGATGGGTGTGCCGTCGATGAGCGCCATGCCGCTGTCTGGTTTTTCCAGACCGGCAATGATATTGAGCAGGGTGGATTTGCCGCAGCCGCTGGGCCCCACAAAGCAGACGAATTCCCCCTCGTTGATGGTGAGGGAGACATCATCCAGCGCACGCACCGTGCCGCGCTTGGTCACGAAATCCTTGCACACGTGCTCAATGCTGAGCTTTGCTGTGGGAAAGTTGTGAATTTCCTGGTGTAGTTTTTCCTGTGTCATCAGTCTTGTTGGTAAATCATTTCCTCCAGCGGCGGAACGCGGTCGAGCAGCCCTGCCTCCTGTGCATCCTGTACGAATTGCTGCAGCCCGGGCAGGTCAATGGCATCTGTCAATTTGAGACGCTTCCACGCGCTGCGTACCAGCTCCGGGTCCATGGGGGCCTGGGTCAGTTCTGTGAGTTCCTCCACCACCCGTGCCTGCGCTGCCTCGGGGTTGTCGATAATCCACCGGGTGAGCTCGCGGTGGGCCTGAATAAGCGTGCGTGCTTCCTCTGCATGGTGTTTGAGCCATGCCACGCGGCCGATAAGTACTGTGGTGACCACCTCCGGCTCCTGTACCAGAATCCGTGCGCCTGCCATGCGTTCCAGAGTGGAAACCCAGGGCTCCACTGTCCAGCTGGCTGCAATGTCTCCTTGTTTCATGAGCTGCAGCTGCATGGAGTTCGGGGTGGGGGCCACGCGGCAATCTCCTGCTCCCTCCAGGGTGGTTTTAAGACCATTGGCCGCGAGCCATGCGCGGCAGGAAACATCCTGCGTGTTGCCCAGCTGCGGGGTGGCGATGCTGCGCCCTTTGAAATCTGCTGCGGATTGTATGCCGCTCTCCGGTGCAACCATCAGGGCGGCTCCGCCATTGACGGCACCTGCCAGGAGGCGCACCTCGCGCCCGGCAGAAACGGCGTATGCGTTCAGCGCCGGACTGGGGCCTACGTAGGTGAGGTCGGCGGTGCGCCCGAAAATCGCTTCCATGGCGGTGGGACCTGCGTTATATGTATACCACTCGATGGTATAGCCGGGCAGGTAACGCTCAAACCACCCCTCGCCATGCCGGGTCATGTTGCGCGCCACCAGTGCCTGCACATGGGTTACGTTCGGAAAGCCCCCTATGCGGATTACTTTGCTGTCCGGGTCTTCCTGCTTACAACTCATCATGATAAGCAGGGAACAGACAATGAATAAGCAGCTGAGCAATCGGTTGAGCATTCATGCCACACTACCAGAAATCACGACTCCGGTCAAGCGGCAAGTGCGCCACTCCTGCGTGTCAGAGCGGAAAAATTAGCTTGCTAGCAGCTCTTCATTTGCGCTACACTGGATGGCATGAAGAAGTTATACGGCCTCCCGCTTGTTGCGTTGGTGCTTGTTTCCTGCGTGGGAACCAAGGAACTTTCCATTATCACTGCGCCAGAAGGGGCAGAAATCACCATTAACGGTGATTATGTGGGGAAAACTCCTCTGGTGACCGAAATTGCTCAGGATAAGACGCTGGGTATTGTGGCCCGTAAATCCGGGTACGAAATCGGCACGGAAACACTGGTGCCTGTCACCAGTCCGTTCCTTTCCTTTGTGTGGACGGAGAGTGACCCCAAGGCTAAATACATTGAAGAGGATTCGGTGACGATTCCCCTCAAAAAGATTCCTGACCCTGCATCCTACACCCCTAGCGTGATGCCCCGGTACACGGGCGGCGGTGGCTCTACCTCCTCTGCGCTGCCGGAGGTGCCGGCCCTCCGTCCCATGCCGGAGCTGGATTGATTCTGCTGCTGAGGATAGAATAAAAACGAACCTTAAAATCCCAAAATTACCCAAAGTTGTAATTTTTGTGAAATTGTGCTTGCAAAAAGGTGAAAAGCGTGTAGAATCTGCGCCGACAAATTGCCACCGCGTGGTGGCGAACAACAAACATCACATATAATAACACACCACTATGGCTCGTCTTTTCGGTATCGAAATTCCCAACGAGAAGCGCGTTGAGGCCTCCCTGTGCTACATCTACGGCATCGGGCCCTCCACGGCTAAGAAGGTGCTTGAGCAGGCCGGTATCTCCCCGGACCTTCGCACGGGCACGCTCTCTGACGCTCAGCTGACCAAGATTGTACAGGCTATCACCAGCAACAACATCCTCATCGAGGGTGACCTGCGCCGTGAGAAGCAGATGGCTCTCAAGCGTCTGACCAGCATCAACTGTCTGCGCGGCATCCGCCACCGCAAGGGTCTCCCCGTTCGCGGTCAGCGTACC
>JAFYRS010000026.1 GCA_017546845.1 Akkermansia sp. | reverse complement strand
CGCTCCGGCGCCTACATGTGCCGCTGGGTAGCCAAGCACGTAGTGGCTGCCGGTCTGGCGGACCGCTGCGAGCTGCAGGTGGGCTATGCCATCGGCAAGGCCAGCCCGGTTTCCATCATGATTGATGTAGAAACCTTCGGCACCGGCAAGGTGGATAAGCAGGTCATCATCGACCGCATCAACGAGGCCTTCTCCTTCAAGCCTGCAGATATGGAGCGCGTGCTGGGTCTCCGCGAACCCATCTTCCGCAAAACCACCAACTACGGCCACTTCACCAAGGCCGACCTGCCCTGGGAACAGCTCGACCCCCGCTGCCTGAGCATCCTCATGGGCTGAGAGAAAGCGTAGCTTTTCTTGATCATCCCCCCCGGCGCGCACCCGAGCGCCGGGGGGAATTTCATACCACGCAACAGCCCCGCCGTCAGATAATTCTGACCGTGTCTCCGAGCGGCGGCATTTTTGAACTTGCCAAGCGGGGCGATAAATAGTACCATGCCCCCCGCGCATCCATAGCCAGCATGAGCACAGAAACTTACACCAAAGCAGATTTGAAAGCCGGAGCCGCCGTACCGGCCGGCACCAACGTGGTGATGCCGCAAGCCCCGGCCATCGAAAAGAGCCTGCTGGCCATGATGACCATCGACCCCACCAACATCGTGTCCCAGTGTGTATCCAAGGGCATGACCGGGGACTTCTTCTACATTCCCGCGCACCGCATCCTCTGGGAAATCTTCCGCGAGCGCTATGACAAAGGCATCCCCATTGACGTGACCTCCGTCATGCAGCAGCTGGCAGACAAGAAACAGCTGGAAGCCGTAGGCGGCGCCTCCGGGCTCATGGACATCTTCTCCTACACCACCAATACGGGGTTATTCAACCTCCATTTTGAAACCCTGAAGGAGAAATACATCCGCCGCAGCATCATCCTGACCGCCAACCAGGCCAGCGAATCCGCCTACACCAGCGATGCCGAGGTAGACGCCCTGCTGGATGAAACCGAACAAGCGGTACTCAAAATCCGCCAGAGCACGGATAAAGGCGGCGAATGGAAACTGAGCGCCGACATTGCCGCCGCCATCACCAACATGGAGCGCATGATGAGCAGCAAGGGCGAGGTACTGGGCCTCACCACCGGCTACCCCCGCCTGGACACCATGATTAACGGCCTGAAAGGCGGCGAACTCTTCATCATCGCCGCGCGTCCGTCCATGGGTAAGACCTCCTTCCTGCTCAACATCATGGAGCACCTGGCGCTCAACGTCAAGAAACCCATCCTCATCTTCTCCTGCGAAATGCCCAGCATGCAGCTGGTAGAGCGTCTGCTCTACGCCCGCAGCGGCGTGAGCAAGCAGACCCTCGTGGCCAACCGCGGCAGCGTGGTGAAGGAAGACCTCAAACGCATCAAAGGCGCCATCAATGAACTGAAAGCCAGCAAAATCGTAATTGATGACACCGCGGCCATCTCCATTGCCGAGCTGCGCGCCAAGGCCCGCCGCGTCATGCGCGACCACCCGGATCTCTGCTGCATCGGCATTGACTACCTGCAGCTCATGCGCTCCCACACCAAGCAGGCCCAGAACAGCCGCGAACGCGAAATTGCTGAAATCTCCGGCGGTCTGAAGAGCCTGGCCAAGGAGCTCAACCTGCCCATTCTGGCGCTGGCCCAGCTGAACCGTGGCCCGGAAAACCGCCCCGGCAAGAACAAGGGCGTGCCCATGATGAGCGACCTCCGTGAATCCGGCGCCATCGAACAGGACGCCGACATGATTGGCCTGCTCTACCGCATGGCCTACTACGCCGAAGACGACGAAGAGCGCGAAACCGTGGGCTCCGATGCCAACCTGGCGCTTTCCAAGAACCGTAACGGCCCCACCGGCGACGTGCCGCTGACCTTCATCCCCGAACTCATGCGCTTCATGCCGCGCGTACCGCGCCCGGATGAGGAAGAAGAAGGCTGATACCCCCATGCTCCGCCGCCTCTGCCCAGCGCTGCTCGTATGTCTGCTGGGGCTGCTCCTGGCAGCCTGCCAGCAGTTCCCCGGCCCGCCCACCCCCGCCGTGGTGCTCGATATCGGCCATACGGCCGAACACCCCGGCGCCCGCACCCCGGGCAAAGCAGGCGGCAAGCGCTTCTCAGAGTTCGAATTCTGGTGCGAGAACGCCAAGTACACCCGCCAGGTCATCGAGGAAGCCGGCTTCCCCTGCGTGGTGTGCAACCGCGGAGACGAACCGGAGGATGAGCAACTGGAAACCCTGGCCGGGCAAAGTGGTGTCCTCTTTCTCGGCAAAGATGAAAAACCCGGGCGGCGCTATCCCTCCCGCTACTATCCGGACCGCGTAGCCTCCGGCATCATCAGCGCGGATTACGCCGTGTACCGCCAGGCCCCGGCCGCCATTTTCCTGCACCACAACAGCACCAGCTCCCGCTGGCGGCGCTACGGGCAGAAATCCATCATCCTGGCCAACCGGCACAACGGCGCCCCCCTGGCACAAGCCATTGCAGATTCCCTCAACACCCACGTACTCAACCACGGCATGCCCAACCGAGGCCAGCGCTGCAAAGTGCAGCCCCGCTTCCACGATGCCTCCCGCGGCGGCGGCTGGCTCAACGTGTGCGACGATGCCGGCATCCCCGCCGCCATCATCGAAGCCGCATTCCTCAACAACCGGAAACACGCCCGCTACCTGGCCGACCCGGAAAACGCCCGCCGCTATGCCGAAGCCGTGGGTCACGG
>JAFYRS010000025.1 GCA_017546845.1 Akkermansia sp. | reverse complement strand
TAAACTTGCTCTCTTTTTTTGACATCAGGTTTCTGGTATGGACATTTTCATCAACACAGACAAGAGTCCCGCTCAGTTGCAGGGCAAGGCCACGGGCTCCCCGCTTAGCTCTTTTCGCGTGAAGCGAGGAGCCTCTGTTCCGCTGAGCGTCACGATTCTGGGCAGCGATTCCTCTTCCGGACTCCGCATGGGCATCAAGGCCAAGGGCAACTATGAGGGAGATCTACTCATCCTTGCCGAAGCTGACTCCGGCACGCAGACGGAACTGGGTACCCGCTTTGATTTGAAGCTGATAGCTTCCTCTCTTGTGCTGAATGACGCGCTCGATGTGGGCGAGGGCAAGGAAAGCTCCTCGGCTACGCTAGCTGCCATGACCGAGTTTGCTTGGATGGAGGCCGGCGAAACCCGTCTGTCCGACACGCTCCAGACGACTATCATCAACGATATTATCCAACTGACCACGGATGCGCCGGAGGCCGCAACCGGAGAATTAAGGGTATTAGTAGAGTGTTCACATGGCCGATGACTCAAATAACAGCGTTCCCACACTTTTTGGAGTTGACCCCTATTTACAGGGTCCTGGAGAAATTGGAGGTACATGGTATCATCCGGCAACATACGCAGGGTGAACGAAACAGGGTCTATATCTATTCGGCGTACCAGGGGATGCTTGATGACTAGACCACCCCGCATCACGATGAAACGAAAATAAGACGCGCTCTTATTTCTGTTTCTCGTATTAAGTGAAAATAATAATCAGTCTCGTTTCAACCCAGGTACTACGTTGATGCTGGCTCTATTTGGTGGATAGTTCGCAGGGCTTGGGAAAGGATTTGTTCGACCTGCATTTTGAGGGGTAAAATTAAAGATTGTTTTCAACTGACGGGGGGGTAGTATGTTACGGGCGTGCCGTGCCCTTCTCAAAGGCTATTATGGGAGCGGTCGTAACCAAGACAGAATGGTAACGACCGCTCCTTTTTGTGCCTAGATTTCAGCGGTTTATAAAATCGGGATCAATAGCAAAAAGTGTGGAATTTGAATTTTCATATCACAATGTGCCCACATTCAATTAAGACTCTTTAATCGGTAGTTCTGAAAGTTACGATAGCCATAGGCGCGGCGTTGAACTAATTTCATTTTTCTATGGAAGCCTTCGGTGATTCCGTTGCTTTTCGTAAAGCGCCACATGCGGATAATCGGTTCGAACCATTGGCGGATGGAAGCCCCCTGTCGTTTAAAGTGTTCTGGAGCAAAGGAACCCCCAGACGGGGCATTCCTGGTACCAGCAGATTTGAAACAGCCCCCCAGCTGGAGTCTATGTTTTTTTGGCAGAAATAGCGGGACGTTACAGAGGCGTTATTCATCATAAAATCTGAAAAGAGCCTGCAAAACAAATGCTTCCTCCCGGCATAGAGCCAGGAGGAAGCATTTTAAGTAGATGCAGGTGGCTGATTACTTCCTGGCAGCAGCCTGAATCCTGCTGGCAAAGGGATAGGTGCGCAGACCCGTCACGCGTCCCTTTTCGTCCACGTTGAAGCCATAGTGGCGGTCGCCGATGCGCACATCGGTGATATAGCCCTTGTCATTGCGGGTGAGCCAGGCATATTCCACATTGAAGTTCACCAGCGCCGGTTTGCCGGATGCCCAGGGATGCAGCATGGGAAGTTTGTTCTGACCGGCAGAGAGGACGTCGAGATAGAACACGACTTCGTTGATATTGGACTTATAGCCCTGCAGGTAGCGCAGGATGGCGCCGATGAGGCGGGATTCCGAGCGCGCCCAGTGGTGGTTGGCCTGCGTGGCCAGTGATTCCTGCTGCGCAGAGAGGAACCAGTCAATATCCCCGCGCATGAACACCTTGTTGCGGTACGGGCACTTCTGCCAGTAGGCCTTCCAGGTGTCATTCCAGGTCTCTCCCTTACCATCCCAGAGCCCGCGCTGCTTGAAGCGTTCCCTGGTCAGCCCGAGATCCCACCAGCCTGTTTCATTGGCAACAATGTCGCTGTTCAATCCGGCGTTGGTGGCGGCATAGTAGTTCTGGTCGCCCCAGCGGCGCTTCAAATCCTTGTTGTCACGATTGTTCACATAGCCATCCAGCGAGTGGCACACCTCGTGAGCCAGCACGAATGTATAGTAATCGCCGCTGGCAGCGCCCTTGGAGCCGAAGCATTCCTCGGTGAGCTTCACCATATCGCCGTGCATTTCTGCCACGTTGTTGCCCACTTCCACACTGAAGGTGTTCTTGTTGGATTGGAAGATGTAGCACATTGCTTCGCGACCGTCATCGAAATGCTGGCCGATGGAGATATGGTCATCCGGGAAGAGGATGGGAGCATGGTAGCTGAGCAGATCCCAGGTGGCGCGCAGCTGTCCTTCGGAGCAGCGGTTGTTATCGGCCAGGGGCATGCCCTTTGCCAGATAGGCCTCGCGGTCCAGCCCCGTCATGCCCAGTGCATCGGCAACTGCCACGCGGTGGGCGGCAGAATCCGGCATGAGGCGGTGCAGCACAATCCAGTTCATGGTGAAGATACCCGGAACATGGTGCATATCGCCATAGCTCACCTGCTTGCCCTTTTCATGTTTCACCCAGGCTTCCTTCAGCACACCGCGCTGCAGGAAGGGGTATTTCTGCACATGAGAAGCCAGCATATACCAGGCGGCCTTGCGCTTTGAGGGGGTATTCTGAGCCACAGCCCAGCGGATCCATCCCGTCATGAGCTGGCGGTAACGCTTCAGTCCATTCTTGTTGTCGGCCTCAAGCACTTTGCCCAGGTCGGTCTCATGTCCATCGTAGAGCTCTTTCTCGATGATAGCCAGATTGCCAGCCCAGGTTTCGGGGTCCACGCCCAGCGCGCATGCCAGCTCGCGTCTGGCATTGCCCCCCAGAATCATGTCCGGGGTGCCATCGCCGTCAAAGTCGTCTACCGCCAGGTGGGCGCCGTTGAGGTCACGCACAAAGTTTTCCTTCGGCTGGTTTTCCACGGTCAGCTCCAGGAAAGAACCGTCGCCGATGGTGGGTTTGGCGGCATCATTCATCCACACCATGAGGTTGCCCCAGTTGATGCCGTACAGCAGCTCGGTGCGGCCATCGCCATTCAGATCACCCACGCCGGGGGCAATGCAGTAGGAACGACGGTGAACCAGCTTCTTCTCCGGCTCAAAGCTGATGTCATGAATTTTGCGTACTCCACCGCCGATGCTGTAGAATGAAGCCTTACCCTTGAAGTAGTACAGACCATCGTTGAAGCCGCCCACCAGGTCAGGCGTGCCGTCATGGTCATAGTCCACCAGTGAGAAATGCCGGGCATCCAGCTTCATGGCAGCCCCTGTGGTGGTCTTCACCACCGCGCCGATTTCCAGCGCGGGCACGTCCTGGCCCATCACGTATGCCAGCATCAGTGAACCATCGGGCCTGCGGACAATGAGTTTATTGTCCTCCAGCACGGCAGCGCCATCAGTCTCAAAATCGGCCTGCGTGGTGGTGCGCAGCACCTGCGGCTCCGAGAAGAGAATCTTACCGGGCTTGGATTCATTGCGGCTGTACCACAGGCGGGAATCACTGTGGATAAGCAAATCCGGTTTCTGTGCCCCCCGGGTGTAGATAGCCATCGGGTTGCGGTGCTTCTGCGACTTACCCGCGCCGGTGGTGAACTCCGGCAGAGCCCCGAAGTAGCGGAACTCCCGCACCGGGGAGGCCACCACATGGCGGCTGTCGTGCAGGTGCATCGTGGCCTTGGTGTAACCACCGCGGCCATCTGTCACCACCACTTCAAACGAAGTCTTGCCAGTGCGGGCAAAGGACTCACCGGGAGTAAAGGTGAAGGTGCCGTCGCCATTGCTGCTCACCTTGCCGCCCTCGGGCTGGGTGAAGCTGGCCACACTCATCTGGTCCTGGTCCACATCATAAGAGAAGCGGTGCAGAATACTACCTGTGACAGAGGGCCTGGAGGTTTCCACCAGGTGCGTCTGGTCGAAAATCTGCGGGGCGTGGTTATCGTACAACGTAGCCACCGTGGCAGCAGACACCGGCTTGTCGAAAATGTGAATCTGGTCCAGCGAGGCATTGTTGGTGGCAATGGAGGTGAACGCGCCGGGCAGCTTGCCCTTGGGCGTCGAGCCAGTGGCCACTTCCTTGCCATCCAGGTACAACACGACCTTGCCGGTTGAGGCATCACGGGTAAAGACGATGTGGTGCCAGTCCTTATCCGTAATGGCAACGGGAGACTCCACGACCATATTCCCCTTGAGCTTCAGTCCCACCTGGCCCTTGTCATTCATCACGCCCCACAGGGTCGTGTAGTTCGAGCCGATGACGCCGCGCTTATTTGGTGCGCCATTCAGGCGTGTCCAGTAGGAGAAGGTTACGGAGTCATTGAGACACGGCAGCTCCTTCATGGTGGTGAGCACGCGTCCGGGGGCAATACCGGCATGCTGACGCCCCGAAATCCAGGCCTCGTTATCGGCCTGCAATCTCTCGTTGAGAATCATGTCATCAGCCTTGCCCGTCAACTCTGCTACTTTCTCGCCATCATACTTGAACGGCGTCGGCATGTTGTGCCAATCGCGGCCTTCATCAAAGCTCCAGTGAGCTTTCAAAGCAGCAAAATCGCTGTCCTGCGCAGCCGAGGCTGCGCCGCAGGCCATAGCCAGTGCAGCCATGACCGTGCGAACAGATAAAACAGTTCGTGTTTTCATACCTGGGCAGTATACCATAGCCGCTTCCCCATGGCAATATTTTACGTCCATTTCTCCCGAGGTAAACACGTGGAGTAGTAACATGCATAGCAGGTATGATTCTGACACACTGAGAGGTATATGATAAATCCAGATTGACGCATTGTGACCTTGCGTGGGGGTGGCGGTGTGGTAGAATGGAGCGCGTGAAGATACTGCCATCCATTTGTGTGAGCATAGCCGCCCTGTTGCTGGCGGGCTGTGGGGATGCACGCAGTTCGGCAGAAAAGGCGGCGGAGCAGGGTATTCTCATCGTGGGCAATAACCAGGAGCCCCTGAGTCTCGACCCGCACAAGGCCACGGCCGTGGCAGATGGCAAGATTATTGCCGCCCTGCTGGAGGGGCTGGTGCGGCCGGATGCGCAGGATGAAACCCTCATTCACCCCGGCATGGCCGAGCGCTGGGAACACAATGACGATGCGTCGGAGTGGGTCTTCTATCTGCGCGATGCGGTGTGGAGCGATGGCAAGCCGGTGACGGCGCATGATTTCGTGTATGCATACAAGCGCCTGCTGCACCCGGAGTTCGGCGGTAAATATGCAGAGATGCTCTATCCGCTGGCGGGGGCAGAGAACTACAACCGCGGGCAGTGTGGCTGGGAACAGGTAGGCGTGCAGGCGATGGATGCGCGCACCCTGCGTCTGCGGCTGACGGGACCCACCCCGCACCTGCTGCACCTGTTGCTGCATTTCACCTGGAGTCCGGTGCCGGCGCATGCGGTGGAGGCACACGGCGGCATGCTTGACCGCCGCAGCCTGTGGAGCCGCGTGGGCAATTGGGTGGGCAACGGCGCCTATGTGCTCGATTCCCACCACTTCAATGATTATCTGCAGGTGAATGCCAATCCCCGCTACTGGCGTGCTGCCGGGGTGTGCAACCGCGGCATCCGTTTTCTGCCCATCGTGAACGGCTATACCGAAACCCGCATGTTCATGGACGGCAAGCTGCATATCACCAACAACGTGCCGCCGGAGCTGCTGGGCGTGGCGCGCCGGCAGCGCCCCGATGCCTATTGCCAGGATGCCTACTACTGCACCATTTTCTACCGTCTGAATACACAGCGCCCGCCGCTGGATGATGTGCGCGTGCGCAGGGCTCTTTCGCTGGCCATTGACCGCGAATCACTGGTGCGCGATGTGGTGCGCGGAGCAGGACGCCCGGCCACCAGTTTCACGCCCCCCGGTGCCGGCTACGAAGTGCAGGTGGCCGCTGCCTATGGCCGCCGCCAGCGGC
>JAFYRS010000024.1 GCA_017546845.1 Akkermansia sp. | reverse complement strand
CTGCTCATGCCCATCATGGCCTCCGTAGCTGCCGGTATGGTGGCAGGCGGCGCCATGGATGCCCCCGGTGCCATCGGTCTGCTGGTGACCATCGCCTTCGCCTCCTCCCTGGGTATGGCCCTGCCGATTTCCACGCCCCCGAACGCCATGGCCTACGCCACCGGTCACGTGGAGCAGAAGGGCATGGCCATCTCCAGCACCATCCTGTGCCTGATTGGTCTGGCTCTCTCCATCGGTCTCATGTACCTGCTGGGAGCCGTCGGCTTCTTCGGCTGATAAACCACCCCATACCAACATGCACCCCTTGCCCGAACAGATAATCGAGCCGCTGAAGCGCATCAATTCGGTGTACTTCAGCGACCCCGGCCGCACCATCGAGCTTGCTGAAGGCGAGCAGCTGGTGGGCCAGGGCGAGGAGTGCCACCGCGTGTACTACGTCAAGAAAGGCTGCTTTGCCGCCTTCCGCCGCGCGGATTCCTACGCCGGGGTTGACCTCCCCGTGGAATCCAGCACCCGCGGGTACGAAGTATTCCGCGCAGAAGAAGGCTCCTATGTCTGCGTACAGGCCTTCTTCTCCCGCTCCTACCACAGCTCCAATGACATTGTGGCGCTGGAAGACTCCGTGGTGACCTATGTGGATGACACCACGGAGGCGGTAGACGCAGAGACATACGGATGTTTCGAGCGCCAGTTCATCCCGGTGCTGGTGCATGAACTGGCCGCCCGGAACTCCCGCATTTTCACCAAGACCTCTGAAAAGGAAGAAGCCCTGCGCGTGCTGCAGCGGGCAGAAATGGCCAGCACCCTGGCCCAGCTTTCCGCCGGCATCGCGCACGAACTGAACAACGCCGTGGGCGTGCTCTCCCGACGCACGGAGTTCGTGGCCGACAGCCTCCAGGAATACCTGGAAGATGAGGACAAGCTCAATGCCCAGCTCTTCTCCTACGGCTTCGAGGACAATTCCTTTGTCTCCGCCAGCGAGCTGCGCAGTGCCGCCCGGTACTACGAGCGCGAGCTTGACCTGCCGCAGGAAGCCGCCAAGGTCATGGCGCACATCTTCCCCAACACCGCAGAAGGCTGCAGGCAACCCGGCAAGTTCACCCGCAACCTGAAGCGAAACTACCGCTTCTGGGAGCTCGGGCACGACCTGCGGGACATGCGCATGGCCTCCAAACTGGCCACGGGCATTGTGCGCGCCGTGAAACTGCTGGGTGGTAGCAACAGCACCCGTGAACCGGGCATCAGCGTTGAGCAAAGCGTGACAGATGCTCTCAATCTGCTGCACAACAAGCTCAAGCGCGTGGAAGTACAGACCGACTTCTCCCCCATGCCCGGCATCACCGCCGATGTGACCGAACTGGTGCAGGTGTGGAGCAACGTCATCAAGAACGCCTGCGATGCCATGGATCAGGGCAACACCGAACACCCCCGCATCCGCATCAGCGCCGCATGCTGCCATGTGCAGGGAGTCCAGCTCCTGCCCACGGAGTACATCTCCGTCACCATCGCAAACAATGGCCCCGCCATTGACGAGGAAAACCTCAACAAGATTTTCAACCCCAACTTCACTACCAAGAAAATGGGCCTGGACTTCGGTCTGGGGCTCGGTCTCGCCATTGTGCGCCGCGTGGTAGACAGCTACAACGGCACCATCGAAGTGCGCAGCAATGCCCAGGAAACTTCATTCACCATTAACATTCCAACCACTCAAATCTATGGAAACGATTAACATTATCTGTGTAGACGACCAGCAGGAAGTGCTGGATTCCGTAATGCGCGACCTGCGCCCCCTCACCAGCCATGTGCGCCTGGAAGAAGCCTCCAGCGTGGCAGACTGCCTGCAGCTCATTGACCAGATTGATGATGATGGCGACCACATTGCCATCGTGATTTCTGACCAGGTGATGCCTGAGGAAACCGGCACCGAACTGCTGGGCAAGATTGCCGCCGACCGCCGCTTTGCCAAGACCCGCAAGGTGCTGCTCACCGGCCAGGCCACCCATGCCGACACCATCAACGCCATCAACGACGGTCACATCGACAACTACATCGAAAAGCCCTGGCAGCCGGAAAAACTGCTGGCTGTGGTGAAGCGCCTGCTCACCCTCTATGTGCTGGATGCCGGGCTCGACCACACCGAATACATGCCGGTGCTGGATACCACCACCCTGTTCTCCAAGTTGCGCTAAGATTATGAAAGGCATCCTCCTTCCCCTGGTGCTCGCTGGCGGCGCTGTGGCCGGCGAACCCATCACCCTGAACACCAAGCCCGCCCCCACCGATTGGGTAGAGGCCGTGAAGCAGGCCCTGGTGGTCTACGAAAACAAGGACACCTTCATCACCAAGGTTGCCCTGACCACCCGCCAGCAGTGGCAGATGGCCAGCGTGCAGCCCAACAGCAACAACCGCGCCCACATCAAAGAGGGCGGCACAAGCTACAATGATGAATTCCGCCGCAACTGGCTCGGCGTCAATGTCTACACCAGGAGCAACACCCAGTTCCACACCTACGTGCGCCTGGGCGGCCTCCCCGTGCGCGACACCTACGTCGGCGGACGCACCAAGAAGAACTACTCCTACACCGGGTTCTACGACATCTGGTTGAAGCAGCAGATTACCGCCGTGAAGGGCCTCAGCGTCCGAGCGGGTAAGTTTGCCCCCAGCTTCACCACAGACTTCCGCATGTCCAACGCCAGCATGCCCTGCGTGGAGCGTTCGTACGTTGCCAACCAGTTCGGGCTGGACACCAACTGGGGCGTAGAGCTCAACTACACCGCCCCGGATAAGAAGGACATCCTCTACATGCAGGTCATGGCCAACGACCGCGCCAGCAGCACCTGCGCCCCCAATCACCGCGACCACTACGGCCGTGGCGATGGTTTCAAGGGCGAGTTCGGCTGGGAAGATGAATGCTTCATTATCTTCGGCGGTACCCATAAGTTCAACGTGACGGAGAACGGCTACCACGCTATTTCGGGTGAATACATGCACGATTTCAGCGATGCCTACCACGGCAAGAAGCATGGCGCGAACAGCTATGGTTTCGGCTTCAAGGACGCCCTCTCCCTCGGCTACGAAATCAAATACAACAAGCTCACCTTCAACGCCAATGCCGTGGCCGCCTTTGAGCAGCAGAACGGCAACGGCACCAACAACGTGGGCATTCAGCTGCAGCCTGTATACGCCGTACACCCGAATGTTGACCTCGTGTTCCGCTACAACGGCATGACTGGCCGCGGCGCCTGCAAGCTGAGCGCAGACCGCTACATCTGCACGCAGACCACTGCCCCCTCCTGGGTAGACAGCATCCACGCCTTCTACTTCGGCGTGAACCTGTACGCCTCCGAGAAGCACAAGGATGCTGCACGTCTCATGTTCGGCGCAGAGTACACCACCGCCCGCAAGGGAGACGAGGATTGCTACAACGGCTGGGAATACACCGCCGCCGTACGCTGCAATTTCTAAGCCGCCTTCCCCGGAAAAACCTCACCAGCCCCCGCCCAACCGGCGGGGGCCTTTTATTGCCCGGGTCAACAGAATCTTGACTTCTGCGCGGCAAAGAATTTGCTAATCTTTACCGCTGGGACGTAAAGATTTCAAGAAAGTCCCTCGAAGCGGGTATGGCACCAACCGGAAGCTGGCAGTGCAGAATGCCTGGGCTTCTTATAAGGAAGAAGGCGGTTTCCCGGAAGCCCATGGACTTTCAGCAGCCTGGAGAGTACGGTTGCACCAGGAGTATTTCGATGCCCTGCTCTACCGCGATGTGGTAGAGCGCCACAACATTTCACACCCGCTGGCCTTGCGCCGCTGCACACCTGAGGTGTATTACTACAACACCAATGCCGGTCATGAGGTAGATTTCCTCGCCGTGCATCCCTACACCCATGAAAAACTGCTCGTCCAGGTATGCGCCCGCATGGATGCCCCGGAAACACGCCAGCGAGAGCTCCGCGCACTGGCAGAAGCCATGAAGGAAACCGGCCTGAACCGGGCAATCATCATCACCGAAACCGAAACCGGCACCATCGATACACCCCATGGGCAGATACAAATCATATCAGCTCCGGAATTCCTTTGCCAGCCCCAACCGGGTTTCACCGCATATCTGGATTAACCCAGCGGGAAAAGGAGGTTCTCCGTGGCTGGCTGTCCCCCGTTCACGAACGCCTATTCCTTTTTTTATGAAAACCGGAGGCATCTCATACACCCGGGGCATCATCTAACGGGCGGAACAGATACCCCACGCCCCGTTCAGTGGCAACGCATTCTGAATACATTCCCAGTTTGTGCCGCAAGCGTTTGATATGGGTATCCAGGGCGCGGGTCTGGGTAGTATCAGAGTGCCCCAGGACAGCATGCTGCAAATCGTAGCGATCCTGCACTTTACCAGCGCGTTCCATCAGGTAGGCCAGCAGCTTGAACTCGGCAGCCGTAAGTTCCAGGTTCTGCCCATTCAGAGAAGCCTGGTGGGTAATCTTATCGAGGCACAACTCCTTGTACTGAAGCATCACCCTGGAAGCACTGCTGTTCGCCCGGTGCAGGATATTGCGCACACGAAGCACAAGCTCCTTGCTGCTGAACGGCTTGGTCACATAATCATCCGCCCCGAGCCGCAACCCCTCCAGGCGGTCATCCAGCTCACCACGCGCCGTGAGAAACAAGGCCGGAATATTCCTGGTGGTCTCATGCGCCTTCATCTCCTGCAGAATCTCCATTCCATCCATTCCGGGCAGCATCATATCCAGAATCACGCAATCGGGCAAACTGCTGCGTATCTGCTCCCAGCCCTCGGTCCCATGGTGCACCAGCGTGCAATGCCAGCCCTGCCGTTCCAGATTATAGGCAACCAGGGCCGCGATATCTTCATCATCCTCAACTATAGTGATTTGTACAGGCATATTCTTACTCACCTTATTATACCCTTCCGGTGCAGGCATACAAGAAAACAAATGTGACTTAAAAGTCACATATACTGTGACTTTTGATTCACCATGGAAATCTTGAATTTTTACCAGCTGCGCGATTTACTGAAGATGTCAACCGGAACACAGGTTGGCACCAAACGAAAGAAAATACAATATGAAAAAGAATACCATCATGGCACTGGCCCTGGCCATCGGGGCCGCTCCGCTCTCCCAGGCATCTGATTTCAGCCTCGCCTCGCACATGAAGGATGCGTTCAAGGTGTTTGACGCCAAGCGCGATAATGCCCAGAACCCCTACCTGCAGGAACTGACCCTGAAAATGCGTGGTCAGTACCAGTGGGGTTATCTCAACCCCGCCGGTGGCGATGACCGCGTGAAGGGCGACCGCAATGATAACAATGAATGGCGCCGTTTCCGTCTGGGTGCCCAGACCAAGGTGCTGGATGACTTCACCATCAAGGGAGTCTGGAACATCGGCGGGCTCGACACGCGTAACAAATACAGCGACGGCCAATGGCATCGCTCCCGCAGCGAAGGTACGCTGGATGAATTGACCGTTTCCACCAGCATCAAGCCGGTCACGCTCACGGTTGGTAAGCACAAGCCCGCCTACATGGCAGAATACCGCACCTCCAGCGCCAAGCTGGTAACACTCGAACGCTCTGCCCTGGTGAACCAGCTCAAGGCCGAGAAGCTCTACGGTGTATCCGTATCCAACGCCGACAAGAAGGCCGAATGGGGCTGGAACGCCGGTCTCTGGCTGAACGGTCAGCGCGACAACACCTGGCTGGAACCCGCTTTCAACAGCGATGACAACGTGACCCTTGGCATGTCCGTATCCCGCGCTACCGGCAGCAATGGCCGCCTGCAGCTGGATTACATGCACAGCTTCCGCAAGGACGGCAAGTCCCACCCCGGCACCGAATACGCCGGCCCGGGCGCTGAAGATGTGGTGGCCCTGAGCTGGGAAGGTAAACAGGGGAATCTCACCCTGCTCACCGAAGCACTGGCCGGCTTCAATGTATACGGTGGTCAGGCTGGCGCTGAAAATGTATTTGGCTTCGTGGTCATGCCCAGCTACCGCTTCTCCCCGCACTGGGAAGGCGTACTGCGCTACCAGCTGGCCAGCGGCAGCAATGCAGTGAAGGGCGACAGCCGCTATTACACGACCAACTCCACCTACTCCGGCACAAGTGACCTGCTCCAGGGTCTCTACATGGGTGCCAACTACTACGTATGCCCGGAAAACCCGCACATGCTCAAGCTGATGCTCGGTGCTGAATACCTCAACTCCGAAGGCACAGACGCCAAGGGCAAGAAGGGCTTTACCGGCTGGCAGCTTTCCTCTGCCGTACGCTTCGACTTCTGATAAATCTATAACCTCTGAACCATAGAAAACTCAATATTATGTTTAAGAATCTGTTTATCGCTGCCATGGGTCTGTGCACGCTTGCCCAGGCAGAAACCACCATTACGGGTGCCGGTGCCTCCTTCCCCGCCCCCGTATACCAGAAATGGACCTACGCCTACTCCCAGGAGAATCCGGGCACTCAGGTAACCTACCAGAGCATGGGCTCCGGTGCCGGTCTCAACCAGATTAAGGCAGGCACGGTGGATTTTGCCGGGTCCGACAATCCCCTCACGCTGGAGCAGCAGGCCGAAGCCGGGCTGGAGCAGTACCCCATGCTCACCGGCGGCGTGGTGGTCATCGTGAATATCCCGGGCGTGAAAGACAACCAGCTCAAGCTCAGCCAGGACGTGCTGGCCCGCATCTTCCTGGGTGAAATCACCAGCTGGAATGACCCCGCCATCACGGCGCTGAATCCCAAGCTGAAACTCCCGAAGCTGAAGATCACCGTGGTGCGCCGCGCAGATTCCAGCGGTACCTCGTTCATCTTCACCAATTACCTCTCGAAGATTTCTGCCGACTGGAAAAAGAAGGTGGGTCAGGGTTCCTCGGTGAAGTGGCCGGTGGGCATCGGCGGCCAGAAGAACCCGGGCGTGTGCAACAATGTGGCCCGCACCCGTGGTGCTATCGGTTACACTGAATACACCTACGCGGTAGAGGCCAGACTGGCCTGCGCCATGCTTGAAAACGCCAGCGGCAACTATGTAGCCCCGAACCAGGCCAGTTTCTCCACCTCTGCCGCTGCGGCCGACTGGAAGAACGCACCCGGTTTCTACATGGAGCTCACCAACGTGCCCGGTGCCACCAGCTGGCCCATCACGGGTGTGACCTACATCCTGCTCCGCAAGGATGCCCCCGCTGAGAAAAAGGCCGCCCTGCGCGACTACTTCATGTGGTGCTACACCAAGGGTGCCCCCACCGCCACAAAGCTCAACTACGTGGCACTGCCGGATTCCGTGGTGAAGCTGGTGGAACAGGAACTTTAAGACTACCCCATTTTGTCCATATAGAGAGTATGGTTCCCCGCAGGTTTTCCTGCGGGGAACTGCTTTTTCTACTCAATGGCATGGACGAGACCTCGTCGATAAATCGGAATTGGAGAAGCGCTTCATCGAAGCACGGGACTTTAGTCCCGATTAAATGCTCCATAGGTTAGTTTGCAGCAGCAAAAGAGGCAAGCATCCGGATGGACACTTGCCTGAAACCGGAGAAAAAACTGACAGGGAACTTCAGTCGGTATGCCGGGTAATGCACCCGGTGCGCAGATAAATAATCTGCTGGCAGATGTCTGTGGCCAGATCAGCTATGCGCTCCAGATCACGGGCCAGCCCGATGCAGTCGATGTAGTATTCTGCAGCCTCTGGGCAGAGCACACAGGCAGCGCGGGCATGGGAACGATGCTCGCTGCGCATGGCATCCACCGCATCGTCGCGCTCAATCACCTTGTGAGCCAGCAGAATATCGGATGATTCGATGACGGCCAGTGTGTCGTGCAGCATTTCCAGCACCAGATGCTCCATGGGCATAAAATCAAAGATTTCCTGCCCGGAAATCTCCTGCAGCGCCGCTACATGCAATGCACGCTCGGCCATGTGGCAGGCAAAATCTGCCATGCGTTCCAGCGCGGCATTGATTTTGATGCCGGATACCACCGTCCGCAAATCACTGGCTACGGGCTGGTACAGCGCCAGCACCTTCAGGCATTCCTCCTCCAGTCGGATTTCCTCGCGGTCTATGACGGCATCGTGCGCCATAATGCGGCGCGCCAGCTCGGCGTCTCCGTTCTGGAACGCCTTGATAGCCTGGCCTGTCATCAGCTCTACCGCTGCGCCCTGGCTGCAGAGCAGCCTGCGCAGATTGGCAAGTTCGTGAATAAAATGTTTTTTCATGATTCGAGTGTGTCTGGGTGATATGGAATGGCATCAGCCAAAGCGGCCGGTGATGTAGTCTTCCGTCTGTTTATGGGCGGGGTTGGTGAATATTCTGGTGGTGTCATCAACCTCCACGATGCGCCCTTTGTAGAAGAAGGCGGTGCGGTCGGAGATACGGGATGCCTGCTGCATATTGTGCGTCACGATGACTATGGTGTATTTCTGTTTCAGCTCCAGCACCAGTTCCTCAATACGCAGGGTGGCCACCGGGGCGATGGCGCTGGTGGGTTCATCCATCAGGATAACCTCCGGCTCCGCAGCCAGGGCACGGGCAATGCACAGGCGCTGCTGCTGACCACCGGAAAGGGCCATGCCGCTGGATTTCAGCTTATCCTTCACCTCATCCCACAGCGATGCACCACGCAACGCGGCTTCCACGCGGTCATCCATCTCACTGCGGCTGAGCTTGTAGTGAAGCTTCAACGGATACGCCACGTTATCAGCTATACTCATAGGGAACGGCGTAGGCTTCTGGAAAATCATGCCCACGCGGTGGCGCAGCTTGAGCAAATCCACATCTGAATCCAGAATATTCTTACCATCGAGCAGCACCTCACCAGTAGCCTTCTGGTTGCGGTAAAGCTCAAAGATGCGGTTATAGATTCTCAGGTGCGTGGATTTGCCACAGCCGCTGGGGCCGATTACAGCCGTAATCTTATTAGCATGAATATCAAGGTTGTTGTCAAACAAGGCCTGGTGCTTACCGTAATGGAAGTTCAAGTTACGGGTGGATATTTTAATGTTTGTTTTCATGGAAAATACAACGGGTTGCGATATTGATAATCAGGATAAAGGCAGCCATGATAAGGGCAGTCCCCCAGCCCATGGCATGCATACTTTCAAAGGGCGAATTGGTGGTGTATTCAGTAATGAGTACAGGTGCGCTGGCGGTAGGCTCTGTAAAGAAACCACCCGGCCAGGTATCGGCAAACAGAGCAGTAAACAGCAGTGGGGCCGTTTCACCGCTGACCCGAGCCAGCGAAAGCAGAATACCTGTTGCAAGGCCATTGCGGGCGCTGCGGGCCACAATGCACAGCGTAGCGCGCATGCGCGACATCCCCAGCGCCAAGGCCGATTCCCTGAGGGCATCCGGCACCATCAGCAGCATATCCTCTGTGGTACGCATAATAACGGGGAACATGATGATTGCCAGAGCCACAGTACCCGCCATTCCTGAGAAATGCCCCGTGGTGACCACCAGCATGGCATACACGAACAAACCGACGAGGATAGAAGGCAGCCCCATGAGCACATTGGCACAGAACCGCAGTAAATCGGCCAACCGGCTGTTCTTACCGAACTCGGCCAGGTAGATACCACCGGCCAGCGCCGGCGGCACCGCCAGCAGCGTGGCACCCAGAGTCATCAGCAGAGTGCCGAGCAGGGCATTACCCACACCGGCTCCGGGTTCACCATAGGGTTTTGAGGGCGCCGTCAGGAACTCCCAGCTGAGTACTGGTGCTCCCTTCTGAATCACGGTGCAGAGAATCCACCCCATGCCACCCAGTGCCGCGCAGATGGAGCCCAGAGCGAGGAGATTAAGCAGATGATTCGATAATTTACGGAAGAATACAGGTCTTGGAGTCATATCATGAATAGTGGTTTAAGCGTTTTCGCCTCTTCTGGTGCTGGTGAGAGCCAGGTAGTACCGGGTGATGAGCTGAATGCTGAAACTCATGAGCAGCAGCACAAGCCCCAGCGCAAAGAGCGCACTCTGCTGCAGCCCTGTAGCCTCTGCAAAATTGTTGGCAAGGGTGGTGGCAATCGTTGACCCACAGGAGAACAGCCCTGCGGGGCATTCCATCATGTTACCTATCACAAACAATACCGCCATGGTTTCACCCAGGGCGCGTCCCATGCCGATGAAGATGCCACCAATGATACCACGGATGCCGTAGCGCAGCACGATATCGCGCGTGGTTTCCAGACGGGTGCAGCCCAGGCCATAGGCCGATTCACGCAGCACCGGCGGAGTCATGCGGAATACATCGCGCATCACCGCGCTCATGTACGGCAGAATCATAAGCGCCAGGATAACCCCGGCAGTCAGGAATCCGAATCCGCTGCCCACACCGTCTTCACCCAGCAGCCATGCGCCACCAGGCAAGTGAATGATGCCCAGGGTATCAGCCAGAAAAGGCTGCACATAGTCCTGCATCAGCGGCACCAGCACAAACAAGCCCCACATGCCGTATATCACCGAAGGTATGGCAGCCAGCAAATCCACACACTGGCTCAACGGGCGCTTCAGCCACTCCGGCGATTCTGTAATCAGCAATGCCACGGCAAAGGCCAGCGGTATAGCCAGCGCCAGAGACAAGACGGTGGAAAACAAGGTTCCCAGTATGGACGGCAGCGCTCCATAGATATCCATGGCGGGGTCCCAGTCAACACCCCACAGAAAGGAAATCCCGAAATGTTTCCAGGCATCTGCTGAGTGAATCAGTAACTGGGCGAATATGCCCACCATCAGTAGCAGTGACACGAATGCCCCGGCTTTACAGATTGCGCAGAATATAGTATCGCGTTTGTGCATAATGTGCGGTTAACTGAAATCAGTTAACCACAGCGCACCACCACACGCAACCGTCCTTCTGTGAAACAAAAGTCACACACTATGTGGCAAAATATTCACCCTTTTTCATACCAGCGGGAAAAGGAGGGAAACGATGAAGATATCTGCCGCCAGGATGATGATATCCATGGGCAGGCCCACCTTCAGGAAATCCGCAAAATGGTAGCCGCCGGGGCCATAGATGAGCATGTGGCGCGGCGAACCGATGGGCGTGGCAAAGCAGCAGGAAACCGCTATCATGAGCGCCACGCAGAAGCTCAGCGGGTTTGCCCCCACCGCCAGCGCGCTGCGGTAGGCTATGGGGAAGAAAATAGCCGCAGCAGCCGCATTCCCGATGAATTCGGTGATGAACAGCGCCACCGCGCACACCGCCGCCAGCATCACCAGCGGCTCTGTACCGCAAAGCCCCAGCAGCAGCCCCGCCACATCTGCCGCCACGCCGGTCTTATCCATAGCCGTGCCCAGGCAGATGGAACCGGCAAAAACCATGAGCACATTCCAGTTGATGCTCTCGTGCGCCTGTTTCACGCTGCAGCAGCGGCAGAGCAGTGAGGCCGCCGCGGCCAGAAACGCCGCCTGCAGCAGGGTAAGCAGCCCCAGCGTGGTGAGGGCCATCATCCCCAGCATGATGATGCCGGAAGCCGCCGTGCGCCAGCCCAGGGAGGGCTTTTTGCGTTTGGTCACATAGTGCACATCCGGTCCCAGGTCAGGCGGGGTGCTGGTATCACTCTCCAGCAGCAGGGTATCGCCCACGCGCAACTGCACACGCCCCGGTTCAGCCAGCAGGCGCTCCCCCCGGCGCACCACCCCGCGCAACCGGATACCCAGCTGGGCTTCCAGCCCGGTGTCTGCCAGGCGCTTGCCAATGAGCCTGCTGCCGAAGCTGACGTAGGCCTCGTGGCGGTAGCGCATGCCTTCCCCAGCCCCCAGCAGGCTGCCCGCCGGCTGGCGCTCCGGCAGCCACCGCTGCAGCAGCTGCATGCTCACCAACCCCACCAGCAGGCAGAACAAGCCCGCCAGGGTGGGGGTGAAGATATGCAGCGCCACCCCGGTTTCCTGGGTATACAGACCGGAGATGATGAGGTTGGGAGCACTGCCGATGAGCGTGCACACACCGCCCAGCCCGGCAGCATAGCTCAGCGGAATGAGCAGGCGGCTGGGCGCTATACGCAGGCGGCGGGACCACAGCTTCACCACATGGATGAACAGGGTGGTCACCGTCGTGTTGCCCAGAATCGAAGCCAGACCAGCCACCGGCAGCATGAGCCGCAGCAGCGCCTGGCGGTATTTTTCCGGCCGCCCCAGCAGATGCTTTTCCACCCAGTGCAGCACCCCGGTGTGCACCATACCCGCCACCACCACAAACAACAAGGCCACCACCACCACCGAACTGGAGCTGAACCCAGCCAGCGCCTCGCGCGCATCCAGCGTGCCCGTAACCAGCAGCACCGCCATGCCGCCCAGGAACACCAGCTCGGCCTGCAGACGCGTGAAAAGCAACAAGGCAAAAATGCCCACCGCTGTCAGCAGTGTCACCCATTCATGAAAATCCAGGCCTGACCATACACAATCACTCATACGCTGTCTGCTATCCTGTATTATATAAAGCCCCCGTGCAGAAGTCAATATCATTGCAACGATAACAAAATTCAACCCTTAGCCTAATCTTTTATGCTTGACTTAACTCAACCTATGAGGTAACGTGTACTCAAGCATTATGACAAATCGTCGCATCGTTATTACAGGTATGGGCGCTCTTACCCCCCTCGGCAACAGTGTTGAGGAAACATGGGAGGGCATGAAAAACGGTCGCTCCGGCATCGGCAAGATTGAAAGCATCGATGACAGCGCGCTGAATGTCCACATTGCCGGTGAGGTGCGCGGCTACGACCCCGCTCCCTTCTTCAAGAAGGACCCGAAGTCTGTACGCCGCTGCGACCGCTTCGAGCAGCTCACCATGGGCGCTGTGGCAGAAGCCATCGAGAACGCCGCATTGGACGTTGAAAAAGTAGACAAGACCCGCGTGGGCGTGATGATTGGCTCCGGCATCGGCGGCCTTGGTATTCACGGCGACGGCTGCGCCGCCCTCATCCAGTCCGGTCCCCGCCGCGTGAGCCCGTTCTGCATCCCGTACATGATCACCAACATGGCCTCCGGCATGGTGAGTATCGAATACGGCTTCGGCGGCCCCAACATGAGCATTTCCACCGCCTGCGCCACCGCCAACCACTGCATTGGTGAAGCCTGGCGCATCATGAAGTTCGGCGATGCCGACGTGATGATTGTGGGTGGTGCCGAGGCAGCCGTCATCCCTGTAGGTATTGCCGGTTTCGCCAACATGAAAGCCCTTTCCACCCGCAACGATGACCCCACCACCGCCTCCCGCCCCTACGATGTGGACCGCGACGGTTTCGTGATGGCCGAAGGTGCCGGCATCCTCATTCTGGAGACCCTGGAGCACGCCCAGGCCCGCGGCGCCAAGATTCTGGCAGAGCTGGTGGGCTATGGCCTGAGCGCAGATGCCTACCACCTCACCTCCCCCATGCCGAATGGCGAAGGTGCAGCCCGCTGCATGGACATGGCCATGAAGCACGCCGGCCTGAAGCCCACCGATGTGCAGTACATCAACACCCACGGCACCTCCACCCCGCTGGGCGATATCTGCGAGACCAAGGCCATCAAGGCCTCCTTCGGTGACTATGCCACCAACGGCCTCGTCGTGAGCTCCACCAAGTCCATGACCGGTCACCTGCTGGGTGCCGCCGGTGCCATCGAACTGCTGGCCTGCGTCAAGGCCATCCAGGACAACTTTGTGCCGCCCACCATCAACGTGTTCAACCAGGACCCCGAATGCGACCTGGATGTATGCCCGAACGTAGGCCGCAGCATGACCGTGGATGTAGCCCTGAGCAACTCCTTCGGCTTCGGCGGCCACAACGCTTCCCTCATCGTGAAGCGCTATGTTGACTAAATTGATGCTTAAGTCATAATACATTTACACGGCGGCAGTGGGCATCCACAGCCGCCGTGCCTGTTCACCCGCATGAAAGAACGCCTGGCCAGACTCCTGAACCGCCTGCGCAGCCCGCAGAGCATGAACCGCACCGACCGCCTGCTGCTCCGCTGGGCAGGGTTGAGCTTTGCCGTACTGGTACTCATCGTCAGCCTCACCGCCGCCGGTGCGCTGGAATACCTGGAGTGGGAGCAGATCCGCCTCCTCTGCGGCAGCCCCTTCTACCTGGGGGCAGAGGAAGCGCAAATCAGCCTGCTGGGGCCAGCCGGCATCTTTTCACTCTGCCTGGCCGTCACGCTGTACCTGGCGCTGGTACTGCTGCGCGAGCGGCGTTTTGCCGGGCGTCTGCAAGTGGGCATCCTCTCTGCCGCCGCCCTGGCCCTGCCGGGGATTCTGTGCGTGCTCTGGGGAGGCGTGCTGAACATGGCCGCCCCCCTTATCTGCGCCCTGGCCTGCTGGCTGGGGGCTGAAATCCTGCACCTCATCCCCAGCCGCCGCTCATGAAACCCCAGGACTACCCCCGCCCCGTGCTCGATATGATAGCCGCCCTCAAACGCATGCCCGGCGTGGGCACGCGCGGAGCAGAGCGGCTTGCCCTCTGGTTTCTGCAGCAGGGGCGCAACGAAGCCCGCCAGCTGGCCGGCACCCTCACCACAGCGGCCGAAACCGTGGGCAACTGCCCGGAATGCGGCTTCTTTGCAGAAAAAGGCTGCCGCTGCACCGCCTGCGATGACCCCACCCGCGATTCCTCCCTGCTCTGCGTGGTGGAACAGCCCACCGATGTGCTCCCCATTGAGCGCTGCGGCACCTTCCGCGGGCTCTACCACTGCCTGGGCGGCAAGATTTCCCCGCTGGACGGCATCATGCCCGAAGACCTGGCCATTGAAAAACTCCTCCAGCGCGTGCAGGCCCATCCGGGCTGCGAAGTCATCCTGGCCGTAGGCAGCGATGTGGAAGGCGAAGCCACCGCCCTCTACCTGGCCGAACAACTGGGCAGACTACCCTGCCGCTGCACCCGCCTGGCCCAGGGCATGCCCGCCGGCGCAGGGCTGGGACACGCCGATGCCATCACCGTAATGCGCGCACTGGCGGGAAGAACCGGCGTGTAAGGGAATCCGTACACCGCTCCTGCGGTGTATTTCATACGGCGCACGCCGTATTTCATCCCCAACATGGGGATTTCATCCTTTGCGCCAGCAAAGGATTTCATTGAGGGAGCAACAGCGACCGACTCTCCACTTTTGCTTCTTCTTTCCTTCCACGCAGCATCGGGATAGTCGCCCCTGCTGGCGCAGGGGCTCAATGAAATACTCGCTTTGCGAGTATGAAATCCCGCCGCTACGCAGCGGGATGAATTACCCCGGCTGCGCCGGAGTATGAAATCCTGCCCTTCGGGCAGGATGAAATAACACAGCCTTTGCAGGCTGTGTTATTTAGATTGACAGGAAAGGCGAAAGCCTGTATACTCCCGCGCGTTATGGAGAACCAGACCGCCAATATCGATCTCTCGGCGCTCGACACGGAAGCCATGCGCTCCCGTCTTTCCGAGCTCGGGAGCTATCTTTGACCTCGGAAGCCTTGAATCTAAAGTAGCAGAACTGGATACGCGCATGAGCGCCCCGGATTTCTGGGATAACCCCGAGGCCGCCCGCGCCCTCATGAACGAGGTGAACCCCCTCAAGCGCCGCCTGGAGCAGTTCCGCTCCCTGGAAAGCGGGCTGGAGGATGTGGAAGTAGCCGTGGAAATGGCCGCTGAAGACTCCGACATGGCACCGGAAGCCAAGCGCGAGTACGATGCCTGGTTCAAGCGTCTGGAAGAATTTGAGCTGCTTACCCTGCTCAATGGCCCGCATGACAACGCCGGTTGCTATGTGACCATCCACGCCGGTGCCGGCGGCACCGAGGCCTGCGACTGGGCCAGCATGCTGCTGCGTATGTACCTGCGCTACTGCGAGCGCCACGGCTTCAACACGGAAATCATGGAAAGCACCGATGGCGATGAAGCCGGTATCCGTTCCGTGACCATCAAGATTGACGGCGAATACGCCTATGGTTACCTGAAGAACGAGCGCGGTATTCACCGACTGGTGCGCATGAGCCCCTTTGACTCTGCCGGTAAGCGCCACACCTCCTTCTGCTCGCTGGATGCCACCCCGGATATCTCCGACGACATCGAAATCGAGGTGAAGGAAGCCGATGTGAAGATGGACACCTACCGCTCCGGCGGCAAGGGCGGCCAGAACGTGAACAAGGTGGAAACCGCTGTGCGACTCACCCACCTGCCCACGGGCATCATCGTGGCCTGCCAGACCCAGCGCTCCCAGCTCCGCAACCGAGAGGAAGCCATGCGCATGCTCAAAGCCCGCCTCATCCAGCTGGAGGAAGACCGCAAGCGCGCTGAAGCCGACCGCCAGTACTCCGAAAAGGGCGATATTGCCTGGGGCAACCAGATCCGCTCCTACGTATTCCAGCCCTACCAGATGGTCAAGGACCTGCGTACCGGCTTCGAATGCGGCAACATCCAGGACGTGATGGACGGCAACATCGACGGCTACGTGGAAGCCATGCTGCGCCATAACGCCAATGCTTAAGTACAAGGTACGAAGTGCGAAGTACGAAGTAAAATCATGCGAGCGTCAGCGAGCGGAACTTCATACTTCGTAATTCGTACTTCGTAATTCGTACTTTTAACCATGTTAAAAATAGACGTTCTCACGCTCTTCCCGGAGCTCATCTCCGTGCCGCTTTCCCAGAGCATCATGGGGCGTGCCGCAGATGCCGGGCTCATCGAAGTGCGCGCGCACCAGCTGCGCGACTGGACGCACGATAAATACCGCCGCACGGATGACTACCTCTGCGGCGGTGGCCAGGGCATGCTCATGAAGTGCGAGCCCATTTTTGAAGCCATCGAGGAACTGCGCCAGGAGAACACCCGCGTCATCCTCATGACCCCTCAGGGGCGCGTCTTCCGCCAGCCCGTGGCTGAGGAACTGGCCGCCCCCTGCATGGAAGGCGGCGATGCCCACTACATCTTCCTCTGCGGACATTACGAAGGCGTGGACCAGCGTGTGATTGATACGCTGGTGGACATGGAAATTTCCATCGGCGACTATATTCTCACCAACGGCGCTATTGCCGCCGTGGTGGTCATCGATGCCATTGCGCGCCTGCTGCCCGGTGCCCTGGGCGATGACCGCAGCAGCGTGGAGGAATCCTTCTCCAACGGCCTGCTCGAAGCTCCGGCCTACACCAAGCCCAACGTCTTCCGCGGCATGGAGGTTCCCCCGGTGTTCCTCTCCGGCAACCACAAGGCCATCGAGGAATGGAAGCTGGAAAAATCCATCGAACGCACCAAGGCGAACCGCCCGGATTTGTACGAAGCCTGGGCAGCCGCACACCCGGAATACTTTGCCCCCAAAAAGAAAAAGAAAACCAAGCTGACCAGCTACAAGCCGCGCAAAGCGCAGGCCGGGGAAAATGAACAACCCCGGAGCGAGGAACTTTAATCCCTCCAGATACCGGCAGGGCTGAAGTCCTGCCCTTCAACCACAGCAAAAGCTACACTCAGGCCTTGGGCAGGAAATACCCACGCTGCTTATCGTTAATGGGCAGGCCGGCCATTTCCATGACGTGCAGCATTTCCTCCCACAAGCGGCGGCGCTCGCCCAGGTCGCTGGTGCGCAGCAGGTAGCTGGGATGGTGGGTCACCACCACGGGAATGCCGTTGAAATCCCAGGTGCGCTCCTGGTAGGCAGCCAGGGGCAGATTCCTCTGCTGCAGCAAACCACGGGCGGCTATGACGCCCAGCGCCACAATGACACGTGGCTGCACCAGTTGCAGCTCAAAATCCACCACCGGGCGGCTGAACAGAAGCTCCTTATCGCTGGGCGGGCGGGTATTAAGCGTCTGGCGCGGCTGCGCCGGGCGGAACTTGACCAGGTGCGTAATGTACACCTGCTCGCGCGTAAGCCCCATGGCTTTCAGCATGCCATCCAGCTTGCCGCCGGCATCGCCCTGGAAGGGCAGCCCTGCCTTTTCATCGTGATACCCGGGAGCATCACCCACAAAAACAATATCGGCCATCGTATTGCCCTGCGGCAGCACGGCTTTTTCGCGCAGCGTGCCCAGCTGGCGCAGCGGCGCCCAGGCGGGCAGCAGACGCCGCATATTCGCCCAGGCTTCCTCGGCATTGCTGCCGCCGGGGCGGAAGAAGGGGATATCCTCCTCCTGCACCTGAGGTTCAGCAGGAACGGGCTCGCTCAAATCCACATCCAGCTTTGGGGAGGACTCTGGTTCGCCTGCGGCGGAGGGCTCTGCCTGCTCGGGCTGCAGGGGCATCGGTACCGGGGCAGGCTGGTAGCCCCGCTTCGCCGCCAGCATCCAGCTGCGCAAAATACCGCGCGCATCATCATCCACAGCCAGCCTCTGCACCCCCCGCGCTTGCAGGGTATGCAGGTAATCAAGCACTAAACCGCGGAGATGCATAGGAATGTTGAATGTAGGATGTAGAATTTTGAATGTATTAAATTCCGTTCGCTTCGCTCACCTATGAATTGAATTTGAGAGATTTTGTGCCAGCGGTAAACATGGCCACAAACTCCCGGGCTTCGTCGATGAGCGCCTGCATTTTACAGGCTTTCATCACATCGGTATTCACCAGCAACTGCAGCCAATACAGCGTTTCGTCTGCCTCACCTTCACATATTTTCAATTTCGACACAAAATCTGCCGGAGATTTACCATGGCAGGCTTCCCGGTAATTAGCGCCAATGGAAGTCGCGCTTTTGGTAAGCTGCTTTGCAATAACATCCTCTGCAATTCCGCGCGGCATTGATTTCACCATACGCACCACCCGGACGGAGAATTGCATGGTTCGCTCGTACATTTCCTCTCTGTTCATCCTCTTCTCCATGTGAGCGCAGCGAACGGTACTTTATACATTCAACATTAAAAATTCTACATTCAACATGTCACCATTACCACCGCGCCTTATTAAAACGCGCTACCTCGCGCTGCACTTCGCGCATTTCGGCGCGGGCCTTGAGGTCATAGCGCTGGTCGCGGTGGGTCTTGCCGCGGCCGATGCCGATTTCGGCCTTCACCTTGCCGTCTTTCCAGTACAGGCGCAGCAGGGGAAGCGCAAAGCCTTTCTGCGCCTGCTGGATTTCCAGCTTCAGAATCTCACGCTTGTGCATGAGCAGGCGGCGGGGGCGCTTGGCTTCGTGCTGGAACCACTTGCCGGCGGTCTCCCAGGGCTGCACGTCGCAGCCGTAGAGGAAAATCTGCCCCTTTTCGACACGTGCGAAGGCATCGGCCACGTTCACCTTGCCGGCGCGGATGGATTTGACCTCCGTACCGCGCAGCTCGATGCCGCATTCGTGCCGGCCCATGATTTCGTAATCACGGCCTGCTTTCTTGTTGCTGGCGATGAGGTTGCTCTGTGGTGCGGGTTTCTTGGCCATGGGCTCTGGGTAGGGAATTGAGTTGAGACAAGGCGACCCGGCGCTGCCATTCGGGGAGCTGGCCGGGTCACGTAGAAAGATTGCTACGGGGTGAATCTTTACAGATCCGGGGTAATGGTGAGGGTATCCGGCTCCGCAGAAGCGGCGGAATCAGCCAGCTCTGCAAAGGGGTCAGCCTCCACCGCCTCACCACGGCTGGCGGCAAGCTCCTCCTCAGTCATCTGATGCCAGGTGATTTTGCCCTCAATAATCTCGGTGAGAGCGATATCGCCACACTGCATTTCGGGAGTGGTCACGATGTAGGGGTCAGAGCCGTGGTTGAGCTGCTGCACACGCTTGGAAACGATGTTGACCAGCAGCTGGTTGTCGCCTACAATCTGAGCAGCCTTTTCGATGAGTTCAACTTTCATGGGAAATGTAAAAGGGTGATACTCCGCGGGGGTGCGGGTGCGGCATTGTACAATGATATGCCCCGCATTGCAAGCCTATATTCATGTCAGCAAGGCAATAAAAGCCTTTCATTACCACATTTTTGCTTGTCAAGCCCCGCCCCAGCAGGTAGGATAGCACCATGTAGATAGCGCCGGGCTCACGCCACGGCATTTTACCCAATCAGACACACACCCGAGTAAAAATGGCTAATTTGAACAAAGTAATGATTATCGGCAACCTGACCGCCGACCCCGAAGTGCGCACCACCCCGCGCGGCAACAGCGTGGCAGAACTCCGCCTGGCTGTGAACCGCGTAAGCAGCGGCCCCAACGAAGGCGAGCGCCGCGAGGAAACCACCTATCTGGATGTGACCTGCTGGGGTCGCACCGCTGAAATCGCCGGCCAGTACCTGGCCAAGGGCCGCCCGGTATTCATTGAAGGCCGCCTGCAGCAGGATGTCTGGGAGGACAAGCAGACGGGCCAGAAGCGCAGCAAAATCCGCATCGTTGCGGAAAACATACAGCTGCTCGGCAGCCGCGATGGCGGCGGCCAGTCCCAGGGCGGCGGTGGCTACCAGCAGCGCTCCAACAACAACTACAACCACGGCGGCGGCTACCAGCAGGGCGGCTACTCCAACGGCGGTGGCAACTACGGCGGCGGTTATTCCAACGGCGGATACCAGCAGGGCGGATACCAGCAGCAGCAGCGCCCGCAGCAGCAGCCCCCTGCCCCCATGCCCATTGAGGAAGACGACGACATCCCGTTCTAAGTCCACGCGCAGCGTGGATATCGTCCTGCCGGCACGGCGGGATATCGTCTGCAAGGCAGATTTCGTCCGCCCCCACCCGGGGGCGGATTTCGTTTTGTTTATCAAAGCGAGGAAGTTCAGCCCTGCTTAACAAATCCGGAAGCATACGAGACTAAAGTCCCGTGCTCCGAAATTAACAAACGCTCACCGATATTTACGACACCAACCAACTGTTCCTGCGAAATTCCTTGCGCGTTTCACGTACTAGTACTCCCGGTTCCTTCGCTGCCCGCAAACCTGTTTACTTACGAGCAATCATATTGCATTCCCCCTTCGGGAATGAAAATCAGCAAATTCAAGCAAGAAAGAAAACCGCCGGGAACAACACCCCGACAAGCATAGTCTGAATACCGTTGCTACCTCTCGGTCCTGGCGGGGTTTTCCAGCTATACCTCCGGGGGTGCTCCCGGCGGCAGGAGTGAGTATGCCAGCCAAGTTACGCTGCGTCAAGTCTTTTGTCGCCAGGCAGACGCATTTCACGCCGGAGTAATGACCAGGCGGCGTTCCTTGCGGCAGGCCTGGCGGCCACCGGGCAGGTTCACACGGGCGGCAGGGGCATCTGCCGGGAGGATGGCAAGGATGGAAAGCACCAGTTCCTCGCTGATGTCCGCCACGCGGTTGAGCTGCAGGTAGCGGCGCAGGATGGCTTTCTGCAGCACCAGGGGCTGCTGCCACACAAAGGGGAGGTACAGGCGCTCCTGCGGGTCAAGCATGGGCAGAGCGGTGAGGGCCGCCTCCAGTGCCTCCTGGGTCTCGCCCTGCAGGCGGGCACTGCGGTTCAGAATGGGGGTCACATCCCGCCCCAGCGCCTTGTTGAGCATGGGCAGCACCTCCAGGCGCAGGGAATTGCGCGCCACATCGGCCACGGTGTTGGTGGAATCATCCCGCCAGGGTTGCTTCAGCTGCTGCAGCCACTCCGTAATCTGGGCGCGGCGGCAGCTGAGCAGCGGGCGAATCCAGGTAATGCCGCCG
>JAFYRS010000023.1 GCA_017546845.1 Akkermansia sp. | reverse complement strand
GTTCCGCGACTTCGTCGCTCCACCCCGCGCTAACGGCTGCCGTCCCTCAAGGGACTCTGATTTTCGCTCGCTACGCTCACCGCTAAAGATTACAATTTAGCAGCGTATTGTCAATTAGCTGTGCTACAAGAATTTGAAAGCAGCCCTGATGAAACTTTGGGACACACGAGATTCGTGCCTTAATTTCCATTGAATGCTTGCCTGCGGGGTGAATTTAAGGTATAGTACCAGCATGTTCAGAAAATCCTTATACGCCCTGCTGGCCTGTGGTCTGGCCTGGGGTATCGAAAGTTTTGAAAATCTGCCGGCTGGTGCCATTACCAGTGGCGCTCTGGAGTATGGTTCGCTGAGCGCAGATGCCGGCGCAGCAGAGATATACAAGAAAGCGCGCACGGGTTCCCAGTCGCTGCGCATTGCCGGTGGTGCCGGCAAGCAGGTGAGCATCAAGCTGGCCAACCCGATGGAAAAAGACACCCGCTGCACCTTCTGGCTGGAACGCTGGACCAAGAAGGACCCGTTCAGCGTGAAGCTGGTGGCGGTGACCGGCAGCGGCGAGCAGCAGCTCAAGGAACTGAAGGGCCTGGGTCATGGCGGGTTTAACCATAAGATTGACATTACCCTGCCCAAGGGCACTAAGGAACTGCGCATGGTGGCTGATACGCCCGAGAAATCAGGCGTGCTGATTGATGACCTGAGCCTCATGATGGGTAAGATGAAGCTGGGCGATGTGAGCGTGCACAACCCCGGTGTGTGGCCGCTCATGAAGCGTGCCACGTTCAACCCCGCGGTGAAAATCAGCATTCAGACCGAGGGCGAGGAAGACGCCAAGGTGATGGAGCGCGTGGAGCTCACCCTGGATGACCCCGCCCAGGTAGCCAAGGTGACGCTGCGCAGCGGCAGTGCCAATGGCATGGACTTCAAGGGCAGTGTGGAATACGGCTCTGCCACCCCCTCCGGGAGCGGCAAGGTGGTCATCAAATCCACCAAGGGGCTTGAGGGCGGCGAAAACAACCTCTGGCTGGATGTCGAACCCAGTGAATCTGCCGTTATCGGCTCCACGGTTTCGTTCAGCGGGGTGAAGCTCACCATCGGCGGCAAGCAGATTGAGCCCGAAATGCAGCCGGTGACCCAGCGCATCGGTATCATGCTCGGTTTCCCCGGCGATAAGGTGGGCCAGCTGGAGGGCGATGCCCGCGATTGCGCCGCTTTCCGCATTCCCGGACTTATCCAGACAAAGAATGGCACGCTGCTGGGCGTATTTGATGCCCGTTATGATAATGAGGTAGACCTTTGCCGCGATATTGACGTGGCCGTGGTGCGCTCTACCGATGGTGGCCAGACCTGGACCATGCCGGAGGTGAACATGGACTCCGGCCCCGGCATGGCCAACGGCTGCGGTGACCCCTGCATTCTGCAGGATAAGAAGGGTCGCATTTGGATGCAGGCGCTTGCCTGCCACTTTGCCCCCGGCGCGCGCGCTATCAATGCTTCCGGCACAGGCACAGACCCCGCTAAGACCGGGCAGTGGGAGATGGTGTATTCCGATGACGAAGGTAAGACCTGGAGCAAGATTGTGAACGTGACCGACCAGGTGAAAAAGGATGAGTGGACCCTCATTCTCGCTGGCCCGGGCAATGGTATCTGCACGAAAAAGGGCGTGATTGTGTTCCCGGCCCAGATCTGGCAGAACGGCGCAGACCCCGTGTGCCGCAGCACCATCTGCTATTCCAAGGATGGTGGCAAGAACTGGGCCATGGGCAATGGCGTGCCGGGCAAGACCTCGGAGTGCCAGGTGGTGGAGCTCAAGGACGGTTCCCTCATGCTCAACTGCCGCAACGAGGCCTACGGTGGCAAGCGCATGGTATATGTGACCAAAGACCTGGGTGAAACCTGGGAGGCGCACGAATCCAACAGCAAGACTCTCAATGACCCCACCTGCCAGGCTTCCCTGGTAGCGGTGGAAACTAAGAAATATGGCCGCCTGCTGCTCTTCTCCAACCCCTGGATTCACGGCCGCAGCAATATGAGTGTTCGCGCATCGAAGGATGAAGGCGTGACCTGGAGCGACGGAATGCTGTACGATGCGCGCGGCTGCATGGGCTACTCCTGCATCGCCATGACCGACCCCGACCACGTGGGCATCATCTACGAAACCTGCCATAAGAATGGCGAGACGGATTACCGCGGTATCGGCTTCATCCGCCTGCCGCTCGAAACCATCGTGACGGGCAAGGAAGTGGCGGTGAAACCCGCCCAGGGAGCCGATGATGGCAAAAAGGGCAAGAAAGGCAAGAAGGGTAAAAAGGATAAGAAAGCTAAGAAAAAAGGAAAGAAGAAGGCGAAAGCATGAATTTTTAACAGGCGGCTGGTGAAGGCCGCCTGTTTTTTCTTGTGCCGGTTTGCGTGGTGTGCTATATAGAGGAATCATGTATCGAAAACTCTTCTTAGCAATGCTGGCCACCGGGGTAGCCGGGGCTGTGGAAACATTTGAGAATCTGCCGGCTGGCGGATTCACCAGCCTGGAGTGCGCCTACGGCACACTCACTGCCACCGCCGGGCAGGCTGAAATGAACCGCGGCCATGGCCGCAACAGCGCTATGGCGCTGCGCCTCCAGGGTGGCAAGGACAACAGCGCCACGCTGCAGCTCCGCAAGCCGCTGGAGGTGGACACCCCCGCCCAGTGCTGGATGGAACGCTGGACTGGCCGCGCACCCTTCAATTTCCGCGTGGTGGCCATTACCCCGCAGGGCGAGAAGGAACTGGTCCGCCTGGAGAAGAGCGGGGTGGGTGGCTACCACAACCACGTGCAGTGGGTTACCCCCGCCAGCACCACGGCGCTGCGTTTTGTCTGCACCGCGGCAGAGGGTGGCGGCGCTCTCATTGATGACCTGGAGCTCATGATCGGCCCCATGGTGATTCAGGGCGTAAGCCTCGTGAACCCCGGCGCTTTCCCCATCATGAAGCGCGCGGTGAATAACCCGGTGCTGGCGCTGAATGTGAAGAGCCAGGGCGCTTCCAACCCCGTGGCGGTGCAGAAGGTGAGCCTCAAGGTATCTGACCCCGCCCTGGTGGCAGGTGTGACCCTGCGCAGCGGCCAGGCAGACGGGCTCGATTTCCGCAACACCCGCGAATATGGCCACGCCGTTCCCCTGGCAGATGGCACGGTGGTCATCAACACCACCGGCACGCTTCACGGCGGCGAGAATAACCTGTGGCTGGATGTGCAGCCCGCAGGCGCTGCCCCTGTGGGCGCCAGCATTAGTTTCAGCGATGTGAAAATCACCATGGGCGGCAAGGAATATGCCCCCGGGCAGGCACCTGTGACCCAGCGTGTGGGCGTGATGCTCGGCATGCCCGGCGAAACCGTGGGCAACCAGCCGGACGGTGCCGCCCGCCGCGGCTGCACGGCCTTCCGCATTCCCGGCCTCATCCGCACGGCCAGTGGTGCGCTGATTGCCTGTTTCGATGCCCGCTACAACCACGAGGGCGACCTCTGCGCCGATATTGACGTGGCCACGGTGCGCTCTACCGATGGCGGCCAGACCTGGACCCTGCCCGAGGTGAGCATGGATGCCGGCCCCGGCGCTGCCAATGGCTGCGGTGACCCCTGCATCGTGCAGGACAAGACCGGCCGCATCTGGCTGCAGTCCCTGGTGTGCCATTTCGGCGGCGGTGCTTCGCTCTGGACTTCTAAGACCGGGTGGGATAAGGACAAGACCGGCCAGTGGGGCATGGTGTACTCCGATGACGACGGCAAGACCTGGTGCAAGGAATATGTGAACCCCACCCGCCAGATTAAGAAAGAGGAATGGACCACCATCCTGGCTGGCCCGGGCAATGGTATCTGCCTGAAGGACGGCACCATCGTCTTCCCCGTCCAGATCTGGGACCGCGCTGCCAACCCCAACTGCATGAGCACCATCTGCTACTCCAGGGATGGTGGCAAGACCTGGGCCTACGGCACCGGCGTGCCCCACAAGACCTCCGAATGCCAGGTGGTGGAGCTGCAGGACGGCGCCATCATGATTAACTGCCGCAATGAAACCTGGGCCGGCAAGCGTGTGGTGTATGTGACCCGCGACCTGGGCAAGACCTGGCAGGCCCACGAGACCAATTGCTCCGCGCTGGTGGAACCCACCTGCCAGGGTTCCATCATTGCCGTGGATTCCGCCAAGTACGGCAAGCTGCTGCTCTTCTCCAACCCGCAGAAGTACCCCCGCAGCATGATGACGGTGCGCGCCTCCCGCGATGACGGCAAGACCTGGAACACCGGCCTGCTGTATGACACCCGCCGCTGCATGGGTTATTCCTGCCAGGCAATGGTGGATGCCGACCACGTGGGCATCATCTACGAAACCTGCCACAACAACGGCAAGAACGGTAACCGCGGCATCGGCTTCATCATCCTCCCGCTTGATGAGGTGGTGAATGCCCAGTAAGGAAATCTGAACAAAGAGAAGCCCCCGGTGCCAGACTGGCACCGG
>JAFYRS010000005.1 GCA_017546845.1 Akkermansia sp. | reverse complement strand
GGTGTTTTTTTGTTTCATGAATAAATCAGAAGTCGTAGCGCACACCGATGTTGCCGCGGAAGCCGCTGTAATCGGGGGCGGAGGTGTAGTCTACATCGGCGTAGAGGGTGGTATGCTGCTCTACGGGGATGGAGAGGCCTGCACCGATCTTGAAGCCCATACCGGAGGAGTCAGCGCCCTTTACGGTGTATTCCTTGCTGCCAGCGAGTGCGACGGAGGCTTCGTTGGTGGTATCACCGAAGTCATGGGTAACCAGCGCGCGGGCTTCAACCACGGCGTTGCGTTCGTGGATGGTTTCGTAGAGCACGCCCTGGTAGCGTGCGCCAATGGCCACCTGGCCGTAGAAGTAGGTGTTGTTGGCGTAGTTGATGCCGGCGTTGCCGATGCTGCCTGCTTCTTCGAAGGCGTCAACGGAGGCAGAGGTGAAGCTGACGCTGACGAGGGGCTGCACGATGTGCTCGTATTCGTAGTCGATGCCGAGGGTGTAGCCCAGTTCGTAGTAGGCGGAGAAGGTTTCACCCTTGGTGTCGCCCTTGGCGTTGTAGCCGAGCACGCTGCGTTCCATGTCCATTTCGTTCATGCCGTAGGTGAAGATGAACATCTGCACCCAGCGTTCCTTGTTGTGGCGGGCAAAGAAGCTGATGTACTGTGCATCGTTGTTGCCTTTGGCGTGGTCAGTGCTGTCATCTACGGTGATTTCGCCGTAGGAGGCGCTGAAGGACATACCGATGACGGTGTTGGCGGTCAGGTCGATGTTTGCACCAACGGTAGCGCCCATGGTGTCGTAGTCATAGCCCCATTCATCGCCGCTGCCGGAGGTGGAGGCAAGGCCGCCGTCTGCCTGTGCCCAGGCCTGCAGGCCTACGTATTCCCAGTCTGTGGTGAGGCCGGCAGAGGTGCCGCCGCCCATCTGGATGATGCGGTTGCGGAGGTTGTCCTGCACATCGCGCAGGCCGCGGCGCTGGGAGTCTGCAAGGGCGGCGAGGGAGGCGCCGGAGGCTGCAGAGAGAACATCTTTGCGGTTTGTTTCATCATAGCGCATGACGTGTCCCACGTATTCGTGAATCTCCTGCAGGGGGGATTGGGCGGTGGTGGCTCTGGCGGCAAAGGTGCTGGGGGCGCCTTCCAGGGCTTCATCGATGGCCTTGATGGCTTCGGTGCGGTTATGGGTATCTGCAAGGGCTTGCTTGATACCGGCTTCGTCTTCCTGACCCTTGATGGTGATAATGGTTTTGCCGTTGACGTCTGTTGTGGTGTCGAGTTCAGCGCGCACGAAGGATTTGATGTTGAGCTGGTCGCGGGAGGCATCGTAATCGTATTCGAGGTCTTCACCGGAGATGAAGGCGTAATCTGTACCACCCGTAGCGATGTTGTCGAAGTCAAGGCCTTCGCCGTTCAGGGTGAGCTTGGAGATGACGAGGAAGTCGTCATTGAGGGTGCCGCTGAGCTGTACGCTTTCGATGTTGCCTTCGATTTGAACGGCATTGCCGGTTCCGCCCAGGTTGACGGGAGCTGCATTAGTGACAACTGTGAGGTTCTCCACATTGACAGAGCTGCCGTTGGTGAGGGTGCCTTTGTTGAGCACAACATTTGAAAGGGAAGCATTGTCGCCGATGACAAAGAAGGTACCGGCGTTGATGCTGGCGTTCTGCACGCTGCTGCCTTGAGCGATGGTCATTTCGTTCGTGGCGGTGACATCTGCGCCGATGAGCAGGGTGTTCTCGCCAATGGCTACGGTATCCGCCTTGATGCTGCTGGCGCTGATGAGGCGCTTGCCTGCGTCATTGGTGTAAACGGCGGCGTTTTCAATCGTTACAGCACCGGAGATGTTCGTGGTGCCATCAATCACTTGAGCGGCAGTGATTTCAGTGGCGCCCATGTTGTATGAGCCTTGCAGGTCGATGGTTCCGGCGGTGAGTGCACCGGCGGTCAGCGTGGTGCCCGTGATGCTGATACGGTCTTCAGTGGAGGCCGCTGTGGCGATGGTGTCGCCGTCGACGATGATGTTGGCAGAGGTGAGGGTGTTTGCCTTGATACCGGAGGAGTCGGCAGACACGTTTCCGCTGAGCAGTGTGGCTGCGGTAGCGGAAGTGGTGGCTACGGTGACTTTCTTCGTGATGAGTTGTTTGGCAACGACTTCATCAGCCTTCAGGGAGCCGTTTACTTCGATATCGGTGCCTGCTTTTACGATGCTGGCGGTGACATTGGCTGCGCCGTTTGAGGCAGTAGTTCCCAGCTGGAGGTTGTCGCCCGCCGTAATTTCATTGGCTCTGTATTGCCCCACCAGGGTGGCCTGGCTGGATGCTGCAATCTTGTTGGCAAGAACGGTGCTTGCGGCATTGCCATTGATTGTCAGCGATCCACCGGAAACGGTGATGTTCCTGGCTTGCAGGCCGAGAGGCTTGTTGTCTTTATCAACCCCGGTATTGATGGTGAGGTCCTTTGCGGCGGTGATGCTGGCGCTGCGGCTTGTGTCGGCTGTGGTGATGTTGAGGGTGGCAGCTCCTGCATTGGTGAGGGCCAGCGTGCCGGAGTTGCTCAGTTCCACCAGGTTGATGGTGTCGCCTGCATTCATTTCGATTTCCACGGTGCCATTGCCTACAACGCGCACGCCTACAGGGGAAAGGGTGCTGAAGACGGAGTTTGCCAGGGCAGCGCGTTCAATGATGAGGCTGGCGCCTTGCGCTGCGCCGAAGCCGACGCTGCAGCTGCTTGAGCCGCTGGCGGGGTCCGCAATGGCAGTGGTGGCATTGGAGTAGGTGTATGTTCCGTTTTCCAGATAGATGACACCATCGTTGTCGAGGAACTGTACACGATGAGAACTATCCAGGCTATACTTCTCCGGCTGGGTTCCGGTGACGTTGTAGTATTCGGAACCATCTATCATTTTATCCAGAATGGTCCATCCTTCGATGCGCCACCCTGTGAGGCCGCTTTCGTAAACGAGGGTGGTGGTCAGGCTTGCTCCGGCACCGACTGCGGCACGCAGATAGTTTTCGTCATTTACCAGTGAACTCTGGGTGAAGAAGTCAGCGGGGAGATTGTACTTAATGTTTTCGACGGGGTTGAAATACTTGGTTTCACCTTCTTCAGCCCGGCGAATGTAGCCGGAGGTCAGACTCAGGTATTTCTCCTCACTGTTGTAGGTGATGGTTACGGATAATTCGGCAATGGACGTCCAATCCCAGTCTTTGACGTTATCAAGCTTGGTTGTGGTATAGCCGCCGTTTTTGTTTTGATAGAAAAGGGCGATATCACCATCGGGAGCGATATAGATGCGGAAAGCGTGGGGCTGACCAACCAATTTCCAGTTTGACAGATTATCGTTCGTTATTGTTACAGTGGTGGATTCACGAGAAATCAGGGTGGCGTACTGGTACTGCTCCCCGTCTTCATTTTCTTCTGTCAGATGGGGAGTGATGTTTGTAGCCGTGAGGGTAAGGGCCCAGTTGGAGTTATTGGCTACTGAAGGAGCACTGTATCGGATGTGCGCCCAGCCCTCCGCTGATACGGCGTGAGGATTGCTTGTCTGGCTGTACAGGAAGGAATATGCAGCCGGAGCCGTTGTGGCCTGGTCTTCGGCAAATGCGGCAGATACACCAACGAAAGCCGCCAGAAGCGCGGTCCGTAAGGTTGTGGGGAGATGGAGTTTCATGATAATGAGATGGTGGAAAATAGCTAGAGACAGCGGTGCTGCTCACTTAACACTCTAGCAAAAGCTACTTGGGGAAGCAAGGTAAAAATGCCCGATGATTGAAAAATATGATTAAATCAGGCATCGAGCGCGTAGCGTGCCGCGGCTACAGCCAGGAATACGGCTGTTTCGACCCGCAGAATGATGGGGCCGAGGCTGGTGGGAGCATAGCCGACGGCCTCGGCAGCGGTGTATTCAGCGGGGGAGAAATCGCCCTCCGGACCGATGAGGAGTACGCATTCCCGGAGTCCGGCGGTGCGGGCGGTCTCCAGAAGCTGGCGCAGCGGGCGTGCGTGCGGGACAATGGCGCACTGGAGCTTGAGCTCCGGCAGATCCGTGCGCTGGAGGAAGCTGGCGTAGCTCTGGGGGGATTCCACGATGGGGAGGGAGTTCACGCCGCATTGCTTGCAGGCCTCGAGCACGGTGCGGCTCCATTTGGAGGTTTTGGCGGCGGCGTCTCTGGCATCAAGCCGCACGATGGTGCGCTCTGTGATGAGGGGGATGATGCGCTGCACGCCCATTTCTACGGCTTTCTGGACGATGAGGTCCATGTTGGCCCCCTTGGGGATGGCGAGCGCCAGGGTGATGCCTGCCACCGGGGGCAGGGGCGGCAGCGGGCGCAAGTCGGCGATGCTCATGTGCGAGCTGCCGCTGGTGGCGGTGATGCGCCCGATGGCGGCCTGGCCTGTGCCGTTGAACACTTCGCATTCATCCCCCACGCGCAGGCGCATGACCTTGAGGGCGTGCTTTGCTTCCTCTCCTTCGATTTCGAGGGCGCTGCCGGCGGTCAGCGCGGCTCCTGGGGCATAGCACCTGTGCATGGAGAGGAGAATGTGTTGATTGTTAATTATTTCAGGAAACGGGCGGCACGCTTGCGGAAGTCTGCCACTTCGGGCTGGTTGTTTTCCTTGAGCTCCTTGCCGAAGGCCTTGAGGGCTTTTTCCTGAGAGGAGGAAAGCGTGGTCGGGGTTTCGACGGTTACCTCAACCATGAGGTCGCCCATGCCGCTGCCTTTGAGGCTGGGCATGCCCTTGCCGCGCAGGCGGAAGATGGTGTTGCTCTGGGTGCCTGCGGGCAGTTTGAGCTTGGCGGGGCCGTCCAGCGTGGGGACGGTCATTTCGCCGCCGAGCACGGCATCCATGAAGGGAACGGGCATGCTGCAGTGCAGGTCCATGCCATCGCGGGTGAAGATATCGTGCGGTTTCACCTCAATGAAGACATAGAGGTCGCCCGTTTCGCCGCCGTTGGTTCCGGCGTCGCCGTTGCCGGTGGAGCGCAGTTTGGTGCCGGTGTTCACGCCGGCGGGAACGCGCAGGGAGATTTTGACATCCTTGTGCACGCGGCCTTCGCCGTGGCATTTGGGGCAGGGGTTGCTGATGGTCTGGCCAGCGCCGCGGCAGGTCGGGCAGGTGCTCTGCTGCACAAAGAAGCCGCTCTGGCGGGTGACGACGCCCGTGCCGTGGCAGGTGGTGCAGGTCT
>JAFYRS010000022.1 GCA_017546845.1 Akkermansia sp. | reverse complement strand
CTTCTCAGCCACGTCCTCGGGGATGGAGGTATCATCGGCGTCCTGCACGTCGTGGCCGTAGATGGAGAAGGCGGGAATACCCTTCTGGGCATAGCCGGCCAGGGCAGCGGCCAGGTACACAGCGCCGGGGCGCTCGGTGCCGTTGAAGCCCCAGATAGCCTTGGGGGTGGTGGCATCGGTCTCAAAGGTTTCGGTGATGTAGCACCAGCAGGGAGTCACAATCAGGGAGCAGCCCACGTTGTTCTCAGCGAACTTCTGGTTGCAGGCAGCAGCCTCGGCGGGACCACCGATGGTGGTGTCGGCGATGATGCACTTCACGGGCTGGCCGTTGGCGTGGGTCACATTGGCCTCAATGAGGGCAGCGGCGGCCTTGGCCATGTTCATGGTCTGATCCTCCAGGGATTCACGAACGCCGAGGCGGCGGCCGTCAATCGTCGGGCGGATACCGATGGTGGGTAATGTATCGTACTTCATATACGTTTGGTTTGGGTTAAATGGTTATTACTTGCCAGAGGAAGTGGTGGGCTTGCGGAAGATGAGGCTGTAGAGCAGCACAACAGCAAAGCAGATAGCGGGAACGATGAACGAGGCACGCACCGCAGCGTGGGAGGTGCCCAGGTTGGTATCCCAGGTGTTATCAAAGGCAGAAGTCAGGCACAGCCAGGCGGACTCGGCATCGCCGATGATGCCGGCCATCCACGGTGTGATGAGCGCACCACCCAGGATAGCCATGATGAGGCCGGCAGCGCCCAGCTTCACATCGCGCTGGTTCAGGCCGCCCAGGGCAATGCCGTAGATGGTCGGGAACATGAGGCTCATGCATCCGGACATGGCGATAAGGCAGAGCACGTTGGCGGAGAAGTCAAGCCCGCCGATGGTGAAGAGCACCGTGCTGGGCAGGTAGATGGTACCGGCGCAGCAGGCAATGGCCGCCACGGCAAAGAGGCTCATCATGCTGGCGGGGTTGAACTTCTTCATGTAATAGGTAGCCACCCAGCGGCAGGCAATGAAGAGGATGAGGGAAATCAGGTAGTAGGTAGCGGCTGTGGCAGGAGTCACGCCCATTTCCTTGCAGCAGTACACGTTCAGGTAGGTCCAGGCAGCAATCTGCACACCCACATAGAAGAACTGGGCAATCACGCCGCACCAGTAGCGCGGCTGGCTGAGCAGGGAGAAGAGCATGCTGCGGTAGTCACCCACCAGGAACAGGTATACAATCGGGCCCAGCGTGCCGCAGAGAACCCAGGTCACCTTGTCCATATCCGGGAACAGGAAATAGAGCACCGTGAGAGGCACAATGGAGAAAAGAGCAGCGATGAACACGCGCAGGCCGCTGCCCTTGCCCTGAGGCGTTTCAGCAGAAGCCTCCTGCGTATCCTTGGCGCGCAGGAAGAACAGCCAGATGAGGAAGGCGATACCGCAGAGGCCCACATAGGGAGCGCAGACCCAGAAGAGCTCACTGTGCACAATTTCCTTGAGCTGCTCGGCAGGCATAGCGGCGCGCTCATCGGCCGTGGCGGGGTTCAGGTTGCTCAAAATCAGCTGCTGAGCCAGCAGAATGCCGGCAATGGAACCCACCGGGTTGAAGGCCTGGGCAAAGTTCAGGCGGCGCACAGCCGTCTTATCCGGCCCGAGGGAAATCACATAGGGATTACAGGTGGTCTCCAGCACCGAGCAACCGCAGGCCACCACGAAAATAGCGATGAAATAAATCTCGAAGCTCTGGTGGATACAAGCAGGGATGTAGCAGAGCGCACCGGCAATGTACACGCCAAGACCAATCAGCACGCCCTTCTTGTAGGAGAATTCCTCAATCAGAATCGAGGCAAAGATAGCCAGCACGGCATAGGCGCCGTAGAAAGCCACCTGCACTAGGGCAGCCTGTTCCTGCGGAATCGTGAAGATATTCTTGAAGGCAGGCACAAGGTTATCCGTCATATTATTCAGCAAGCCCCACAAGGCGAAGCAGCTGACCAGCATGAAGAAAATGGCGCGGTACTTACGAGGCACCACAGGCGTCAAATCTCTCTGGGAATTGGTACTCATACGGCGGTATTTTATCATGTTGCCCGCGCAGGTCAACGAAAAAAGCAAATCCCCATATAATAACACCTCTCCCGATTTTTATTGCCACGCGGGTTCTCTTTATGATAAAACTATCAGGGTTGGTTCTGGCAAAACAGCCACAGAGCCCGACCTGACGAGCATTTGCGCGTTGTCACTTTCTTATCCATTCACACATGAAACGAGTATTATCAAGCCTGATGCTATCCCTCACCGCCTTTGCCGCGGCAGAGGACTATTCATCCTCCGACCATTTGTGGTACTTGAAACCAGCCGTAGTACCCAACCACCCCCTACCCTGGTCAGCCATGCCGCCTACCACCGGAAACATCCCGGGCAAGCACAACAAGGACACCTGGGAAAGCCAGACGCTGCCGGTTGGCAACGGACGCATCGGCGGCACGATGTACGGCGGTGACCGGCTTGATTGCGTGGTGCTCAACGAAGTGAGCCTCTGGACCGGCGGTGAGAACCAGCCGGGCAATGGCAAGGGATATGCGTATGGGCCCAAGGCTGGCAGAAACACCTTCGGCAATTACCAGCCCTTTGCCAATCTGTATGTGGCGCTGAACTACAAAGGCAGCCCGACCCGGTACAGCCGCGCCCTGGACCTTCGCATGGCGGAAGCTACCGCTACTTTCGACGCCAATGGGGTCCGCTACAAGCGAAGCTGCTTTGCCAGCCGCCCGGATGATGTGATGGTCTACACGGTGGAAGCCGACAAACCCGGTGCCGTTTCAGCCGACATCACCCTTGCGCCCTACCACGACGTCCACTACACCCATGAGGGCAATACGCTCATCATGCGCGGCACCCTGGCCAACGGCGAAGTGTTTGAAGGTCGCCTGCATGTATGCCACAAGGGGGGACAGGTAAAAATCACCGCTCCAGAACAGGATGTCGCCGTGATGTACAGCGGCAGGGGCGATGGTCAGCAACCGTCCATTTCCGCCCACCTGCTGCCCCATGTGGAGGTAAAGGGTGCCGATTCAGTCACCATCTATGTTTCCATGGCCACCAACTACAAGATGAGCTACAAGGATAACTGGAAGGGTGAAGACCCGGCCCTGCACAACCGGGCCGTTATCGCCAACGCGCTCACCAAGGGGGTGGAGACCATCCGCACCGCTCACCGCAACGCCCATGCCGTCTACTATGACCGCATGAGCCTCGACCTGGGCAAAACCCCGGAAATCCTGGCAAATTCCCCCACCGACCTGCGTCTGGATTCCTACCGCATCCGCTACGACTACGGCGTCAGGACAAGCGACCCGGACCTGGAGGAACTCATCTACAACTACGGGCGCTATGTCCTGATTGCAGGTTCCCAGCCCGGCAACCTGCCCGTTAACCTGCAAGGCATCTGGAATAACAAGGTGCATGCCCCCTGGGCAAGCGATTACCACAACAACATCAACCTCCAGATGTGCTACTGGGGTGCGGAAGTGGCGAACCTGGCCGAATGCCACCAGCCACTCATCGACTTCATCCGCGCCATGGAGGAACCCCTCTCCCTCAGCACAAAGCAACAGTTTGGCAACCACGTGCGCGGCTGGACAACCCGCATTTCCCAGAATCCTTGGGGCGCTGGCGGCTGGGTGAAATGGAACCCTCCCGTCAATGCCTGGTATGCCCTGCACCTCTGGGACCGCTACCTGTATTCCCAGGATAAGGAATACCTGCGCCAGGTGGCCTACCCCCTCCTGAAGAACATCTGTCATTTCTGGGAGGACGAGCTCAAGGAAATCGGCGCTGCCGGCAAGGGGCTCAAGACCCGCAAGAACGAGCAGTCACCCATGCAGGACCTCACTGCTGCCCAGCACCCCGAACTGGCAGAAATCAAGGCGGGGTCGCTGGTGTGCCCCATGGGCTGGTCTCACGAATGGGGCCCGCTCGAAGACGGCTGCGCCCACGACCAGCAGCTCATCTGGGAACTCTTCGACAACACCGCCCGCGCGGCTGCCATCCTCGGGGTGGATGCAGAATGGGCTGCCGGGCTCACCGCCAAGCGCGACCGTCTGGTCGGTAACCGCATCGGCCGCGACGGCTACCTCCAGGAGTGGATTGCGGACCGCCCGAACATGGTGACAGGTCAGCGCCACACCTCCCACCTCATCGGCGTCTTCCCCGGCACTTCCATTTCCATGGAACGCACCCCGGACTTTGCCAAGGCTGCCATGAAGAGCCTGGAGCTGCGAGGCCTGACCAAGGACAACCGCCGCAGCTGGACCTGGCCGTGGCGCACCGCGCTGTGGGCCCGGTTCCACAATGAGAACAAGGCATACAGCATGGTTCAGCACTATATCCGCTACAATGTGCTTGATAACCTCTTTGGCAACCACCCTCCCATGCAGATGGACGGCACCTTCGGCATGACCGGCGGCATGAGCGAAATGCTCATCCAGAGCCACGCCGGTGTCATCGACCTGCTGCCGGCCATACCTGTGGCATGGAAGGATGGCAGCGTACGCGGCATCCGCGCCCGCGGCAATATCACAGTGGACATGAGCTGGAAGAATGGTCAGGTGACCAGTTACAAGCTCACCACCACCACGCCGGACCCCGAAGCCGTCACCGTGAAGGTCAATGGCGAGCGCAAGCAGGTGACGCCCGAGTTTATCAAATAAGACCTTTTCCACTTCTCCAACCCATCAGGCATGCGAGCCCCGGGCTCCGCATGCCTGATTTTTATTTTGGTTGACTCCCGCGCGCGCCTGTGGCATGATACGGGCGTTATGTTAAAAGGAATTTCTCCCGTTGTATCTCCCACCCTGCTCAAGATTCTGGCAGAGATGGGGCATGGTGATGAGCTCGTGATTTCCGATGCTCACTTCCCGGCGCACACGTTCTGCAACACCGTGGTACGCGCCGACGGTCTGGGTGCCGACACGCTGCTCAAGGGTATCATCCCCCTGTTCGAGCTGGACAGCTACGCCATTCCGGTCATCATGATGGAAGCCGTGCCGGGTGACACCCTCGACCCCGCCGTGGAAGCAAAGTACCGCGCCGCCATGGGCTATGAAGGCACCATCGAACGCGTGGAGCGCTACGCTTTCTATGAGCGCGCCAAGCAGGCCTACGCCTGCGTCATCTCCGGCGAAACCGCCAAGTATGGCAACATCATCCTCAAGAAGGGCGTGACCCCCATCTGCGACTAATGTACCGCATCTGCAAAAGCATCGAACTGGAAAGCGGGCACCTGCTCTCCAAACACCCCGGCAACTGCCAGTTTCCGCACGGGCACACCCGCAGCGTAGAGCTGGTCTTTGCCGCCGAAACACTCGATGAGCACGAGATGGTCATGGATTTCAAGGCCATCAAGGAGATGATGGGCGCCTTTCTGGAGCAGTTTGACCACGCGCTGTGCATGAACACAGCCGACCCGAACTACGAAAAGTTCCGCGCCATCTACGGCGACCGCATCATCCCCTTTGAGCAGCACGACCCCACCAGCGAGGCCATGGCCCGCGTGGTATACGAACACGCCGCCGCCGCGCTGAAACGCGCCCAGACCGGTGCGTTCACCTACCCGGTACGGGATTGCGTGCGCCTGGAGCGGGTGCGAGTCTGGGAAACCAGCAGCAGCTGG
>JAFYRS010000021.1 GCA_017546845.1 Akkermansia sp. | reverse complement strand
GCGCAACCGAAGTAAACGCTTTGTTTGCCGCGATATCGCAACTGGCAATGAACGCGCCTTCCATACGGTGGAGAAGCAAGGGGTTACCACCCGCATCGCACACCGCGGTTACGATTTTCATTCCCATTTCCTTGGCGCGGCGTTCCTCCGCCTCCACCGTTTCCAGATACGCGCTCACATTGCCATAGAACAAGCGCGGCGCATGCCCCAGACGGAACTCCAGCACCTTGTTCACGATGGGGTCCAGGAACTGGCGGTTGTGCGAAACGATGCAGTACGCCCCGGGATATTCCTGCAGGGCGCGCTGCAGCACCTCCTGGCTCTGGAAGTCCAGGTGGTTGGTCGGTTCGTCCATAATCAGGAAGTTCGCAGGCTTCAGCAGCATGCACACCAGCGCCACACGCGAGCGTTCACCACCGGAAAGCACCCCGATTTTCTTGAACACATCATCCCCGCGGAACAGGAAGCAGCCCAGGATATTGCGCACCATGGGCCGGGTCTCGCGGCTGGCCGCCGCTTCCACACACTCCAGCACCGTCTGCTCGTTGTTCAGCACATCAGCATGCGTCTGGGAGAAAAACGCCACCTGCGTGTGGTGACCGAAAGCAAATGTACCGGCATCCGGCTCCTCCGTGCCGGAAATCAGGCGGGTAAAGGTAGATTTACCGCTGCCGTTCACACCCACAATGGCAATACGGTCCCCCTTGGCCATGGTGAAATCATAGCCATTCAGCAGCGTAATCGGGCCGTATGCCTTGCAGGCTTTTTCCAGCTTCACCACCGTGTGACCACCGGGCGGCGGGGGCGGAAAATGGAAACTCATCACCGCGTCATCATCCTCCACCTCAATCAGTTCCACCTTCTCCAGCTGTTTGATACGGCTCTGCACCTGGGTGGCCTTGGTGGCCTTGGCGCGGAAACGGTCGATGAATTCCTGAGTCTTGGCAATCTCGCGCTGCTGGGCCTTCGCCTGGCGCAGCAGAACTTCCTTGCGCAGCTTACTCTCCTTCAGGTAGAAGGAAAAATTACCGGCATATTCTTCTGCCCGGCCATGGTGGAACGCAATCGTACGCGTCACCAGACTATCCAGCAGCGCCACATCGTGGCTGATGATGCAGATAGCCCCGCGGTAGGTGCGCAGGCTCTGCTCCAGCCAGCGCTGACTCTGCAAATCGAGGTGGTTGGTCGGTTCGTCCAGCAGCAGCACCTCCGGCTCCTGCAGCAGCAGTTTCGCCAGCGCGATACGCATCTGCCACCCGCCGGAAAACTCACCGCAATCGCGGGTAAAATCCTTATCAGCAAAGCCCAGACCGCGCAGAATCGATTCCGTACGCGGACGCAGGCGCGTTGCATCGCGGTCCAGCAGAATCAGCTCCAGACGCCCGATTTCCTCCAGCGTGTCCTTGTACTCCGGGCTGGCAGAATCCATCTTCTGCAAATCAGCCGAAAGCTCATCCACCACCTGCTGCAGCTCCACGATATTGCCCACACTGCCCAGCACCTCCTCCAGCAGCGGCGAGCCGGAAATATGAATACCATCCTGCGGCAGGTAGCCCACCTGGGTATGCTTCGGCAGCATCACCTTGCCGCGGTCGGGCTCCAGTGCCCCCACAATACATTTCATGAGGGTGGATTTACCTGCCCCGTTCTGCCCAGCAAAGGCAATGCGGTCGCCCTGCTCCACCACAAAGGAAAGCGAATCGAACAGCACGCGCGGCCCGAATTCAATATGCAGGTCCTGTACAGCAAAAACCATGGTGGAAGGCAGCTAAAGAAACGCAGGCACTCGCCCTGGCGGTGAGTGCCTGCGCAAGCATGGAATCATTTACTTTCTGAGCATGCTGTTCCAGCGCTCAATGTTGCGGGCCTGTTCCTCGAAGAGGTCGGCGCAGTCATCGTGAATCTCGATGGCAACAATCTTATCACCCTGGCGCACAGCATTCACCACATCCTGGTCCTCAGAGGAAAGCACCTCGCCGAAAATGGTGTGCTTGCCATTCAGCCACTCTGTGGGCACGTGGGTGATGAAGAACTGGGAACCATTCGTTCCCTGCCCTGTCCAGGTGCGGCCAGCGTTGGCCATAGCCAGCAGACCGGGCTTGGTGAACTTGAGGTCCGGGCGGCATTCATCATCAAACTTATAGCCGGGACCACCGCAGCCGGTGCCCTCAGGGTCACCACCCTGAATCATGAAATCAGCAATCACACGGTGGAAGGTCAGACCATTGTAGAAACCCTTGCTGGCCAGATTCAGGAAACTGGCAGCGGTCATGGGAGTCTTGGAAGCGAACACCGTGAGGTTGATATCGCCCTTGCTGGTCTTCATCGTGATTTTCTTATCAGTAGCCATGCGCCGCACCATACCACCCACCTGCACAAAAAGCAAGGGCAAAAACACCACCATGCCGCACTTTCGCGCGCGGCACAGGCTTGCAACGCGCGCGGATATGTGGTATCATCCGGCCATGCCGAGGATTGCCCTGATTCAGCAGGAGGCCGTAGCCGACCCCGCCGAGAACAAGAAACGCCAGATGCAAGCCATCCGCGAAGCCGCCGCTGGCGGTGCGCAGATTGTGTGCACCCAGGAGATGTGCACCACGCTGTATTTCTGCCGCACGCAGGATTGCGAACTCTTCAACACCGCCGACCCCATCCCCGGCGAATGGACGGATGAGCTCTGCGCCCTGGCCAAGGAACTGGGCATCGTCATCGTGGCCGCCGGGTTCGAGAAGCGCGCCACCGGGCTCTACCACAACACCGCCTGGGTCATCGATGCCGATGGCACCTTCCTGGGCATGTACCGCAAGATGCACATTCCGCAGGACCCGGGATTCGAGGAAAAATTCTACTTCACCCCCGGAGACCTGGGCTACAAATGCTTTGAAACCCGCTTCGGGCGCATCGGCGTGCTCATCTGCTGGGACCAGTGGTACCCGGAAGCCGCCCGCCTCACCGCCATGGAGGGGGCCGAGATTCTGTTCTACCCCACCGCTATCGGCTGGATTCCCGGCGAGGAAGAACTCTACACCGCCCAGCACTGCGCCTGGGAGACCGTGCAGCGCGGCCACGCCGTGGCCAATGGCTGCTATGTGTGCGCGGTGAACCGCTGCGGCGTGGAGGGCGAAACCACCTTCTGGGGGCAGAGCTTTGTGGCCGACTACTGCGGCCAGATTATCGCCAAGGCCCCGGTGCAGGAACGCACCATTCTGTATACCGATGTCGATTTAGCCGCACTGGAAGCCCACCGCCGCATCTGGCCCTTCTTCCGCGACCGCCGCATTGATTCCTACAGCGGCATCACCCGCCGCTGGGGTAAATAACGCATGAGCACCGCCGCACAGGAACCGAAACAGCAGCCCCTCCGTGTTGTCATCGTGGGTATGGGAGGCCGCGCCTCCATCTATGCCAGCGTGGCGCTCACCAACCCGGAGCTGCTGAGCATCGTGGGTGTAGTGGATGTGAACCCGGAACGGGGCCGGCAGGCGCAGCTCATGTTCGACCTGCCGGAGGAGCACTGTTTCAGCAGCGTGGAGGAACTTGTCAGCATCCCCCGCTTTGCCGATGCCGCCATCAACTGCACCATGGACCGCCTGCATGTGCAGACCTCCCTGCCCCTGCTGCGTCATGGTTATGACCTGCTGCTCGAAAAGCCCTACGCACTGAATGATGCCGAAGGGCAGCTCATCATCGACTGCGCGCGCGAAACCGGGCGCAAGGTCATGGTGTGCCATGTGCTGCGCTACACCCCCTTCTACCGCTCCCTGCGCCGCGTCATTGCACTGGGCACCATTGGCGAGGTCATCAACATCCACATGGTCAACCAGGTGGGCTACCAGCACGAGTCCATCTCATTCGTACGCGGCAAGTACGCCCGCGAGGAAATCTGCGGCTCAGGCATGCTGCTTTCCAAATGCAGCCATGATTTAGACATCATGTCCTGGCTTATGGGCGACAACGAGCCCGCCACCATCTCCAGCGTGGGCAGCGTGCTGCAATTCAAGGAAGAAAAAGCCCCGGAAGGTGCAGGCACGCATTGCCTCAACAACTGCCCGCTGGAGCGGGACTGCCCCTACTCCGCCCGCCGCCTCTACATTGAGCACCCCATGCGCTGGGCCAACAACGTGTGGCACGATACACACTGCAGCCCCGCCACCGATGCCGAGAAAGAGCAGATTCTCCGCCAGCCGGAAAACCCCTTCAGCCGCTGCGTCTACCGATGCAACATCAACATCGTGGATCACCAGTCCGTACTCATCAACTTCCGCAACGGCGCCACCGGTACCTTCACCATGAACGGCGGCGCCAGCACCCCCCGCCGCATGATTCACATCACCGGCACCCGGGGCGAGGTATACGGCGACTTTGAGCGGGAGCGTTTCCATGTGCGACAGATAGACCCCGCCGCACCCGGCGGCTACACCGAGCGCACGCTTGATATATCTGACTTCCAGCAGGGAGATGCCCACGGCGGCGGCGACCGCAGCATCGTGCTCGATTTCATTGCCCTGCTGCGCGGCGAGCCCACCTCCCCCGGCTGCCCCACGCTCGAAGCCAGCATCGTGGGCCACCGCATGGTGTTCCTGGCAGAGCAATCGCGGCTGGCCGGTGGTGCTGTGCAGCAATTCTGATTCATGAACGAACAGCTCACACGCTTCCGCTACCCGGATTTACCCATTTCCCGCCACCGCGAGGAAATTGCCGCTGCCCTGCGCCGGCACCAGGTTGTTGTGGTCGTGGGTGAGACCGGCTCCGGCAAGACCACCCAGCTGCCCAAAATTGCACTGGAGGTGGCCGGTAACCGCCGGGGCAAGCTGGGGTGTACCCAGCCGCGCAGGCTGGCCGCCGTAGCAGTGGCGCGCCGCATAGCAGAAGAGGTGGGATGCGAGCTGGGCGGCTATGTGGGCTACCAGGTGCGATTTGATGACCGCACCGGGGCAGATACCCGGCTGAAGCTCATGACCGATGGTATCCTGCTGGCGGAAACCCAGGATGACCGGGATTTGCGGCAGTACCACACCATCATTCTGGACGAGGCGCACGAGCGAAGCCTCAACATCGACTTCCTGCTGGGCTACATGAAGCTGCTGCTGGCGCGGCGCCCGGAGCTCAAGCTCATCATCTCCTCCGCCACCATGGATGCCGGGGCATTCTCCGAATTCTTCGGCGGAGCTCCCGTCATCAACGTGGAAGGCCGCACCTACCACGTGGACATGCACTACATGCCCCCGCGCCACAGCGAGGAAGAACTGCCCGACCATGTGTGCCGCGCGGTGCAGTGGCTTTCGGAATACGACGCGAAGGGCGATGTGCTGGTATTCCTGCCCGGCGAACGCGAAATCCGAGACTGCGCCGCCGAGCTGGAGCGCATGAACCTGCCGCATACCGACATCCTCCCCCTCTTTGCCCGCCTGGGGCTGGGCGAGCAGCAGCGCATCTTCCACCCGGCCAGGGGGCGCCGCCGCATCGTGCTCGCCACCAACGTGGCCGAAACCTCCCTCACCATCCCCGGCATCATCTATGTGATAGACAGCGGGCTGGCCCGCATCTCACGCTACCTGCCGGGGCGGCAGATTCAACGCCTGCAGGTGGAGCCCATCTCCCAGGCCAGCGCCCGCCAGCGCGCCG
>JAFYRS010000020.1 GCA_017546845.1 Akkermansia sp. | reverse complement strand
GTTCGTAAGATTGCCTACGGCGAAGGCGTGGAACGCTCCTTCCCCATCCACACCCCCAAGATTGCCAAGATTGAGGTTGTGACCCGCGGTAAGGTTCGCCGCGCCAAGCTCCACTACCTCCGCAGCCGCGTGGGTAAGGAAGCTGTGACCGTGAAGACCATCCGCTAATCTCACGGAATTACACCAAACCTTTTCAAAACTCAGGCCATTCCCCAAGGAATGGCCTGAGTTGTTTTATCTGGTATTTCATGATAGGCGTTATCACGCTGGCTCCTCTCAAGCCAGCAACGCGACACTTCGCATAGGAAATACTTCGCACGGAAGACGACGGCATAGTTGCGGACGCGCTTCATTTTTGTTGCAATCCAACGATAGCAGGGTGATTCAAATAAGCTCCGCGCCTCAATAGCTGAAGCTTTCATCAGAGCTATTTTCAAATTCTTGTAGCACTGCTGATTGGCGGTGGTCGGAGTGCAGGACTTCAGTCCTTCCTGTTTTAATCCGACAAAATATGCAGTTCACTCTCCACGTGTGACTTATATGCTTTTGTGTAAAATTTCAAGTACAACTTGAAATTTTACACAAGACAACACAACACATTGATACTAAAAGCCGCGCTGCGGTGACAAATACCACAGCGCGGCTGAAATGGGGATGCGTAAGAGGACTATCAGTCCTTCTTCTCGCCGGCGATACCCATGGTGTAGCCGTTGTACTCGCGGAAGTTGTACAGGGGCTGGCCTTCGGGTACGGCGTAGCCGATGTTCTTGCGGATGGCGAGGAAGTCGGCGATGCCGGCCTCGTTCACCTGGTTGAGCTTGCCACCGTGCATATCGGCAAAGAGCACCATCTTGCAGTAGGCATCGGCGTTTTCCATGAACCACTCGGCTTCTTCGATGTGGCGGGCACCGGTGATGACACCATGGTTCTCCATGAATACCACGGTGCTCTGGTGGCAGGCCTTGGCCACAGCAGCGGCGGTCTCGGGGGAGCCGGGGGTGCCGTAGGGAGCCAGCGGAATCTGCCCCAGGAAGATGTCAGCCTCGGGGTTGATGCCGTTCGGCGGCACCATGCCGGCAAAGAGGAAGGCATTGCAGCACGGGGGATGTGCGTGGATGCAGGCGTTGACGCCCACTTCCTTCATCATGGCGATGTGGGTCTTCACCTCGCTGGTGGCGGGGCGGTAGCCGCAGAGCTGGCCGGCGTTCATGTCCACCATGCAGATGTCCTCCACGGTCATGAAGCCCTTGGAGCAGAGCGTGGGGGAGCAGAGCACGAGGTCCTTGGCCACGCGCACGGAGAGGTTACCACCGTTGCCGTCCACGTATTCGCGCTGCCAGAGGCGGCGGCCCATGTCAACCATGCGTTCCTTGATAACGCGGATTTCGGGGCTGTTGAAGAATGCGTCGATTTCTTCGCGGGTCTGCGGGTCATAGTTCTGCCAGGGGAAGATGAGCTCCGGCAGAGCGGGTTTGATGTAGAGTTCAGGATTAGCCATAATACAATGATTAGTGATTAGTGATTAATTGAATAATACTTCGTAGGCGGGCTGCTGTTCGCCGGGGGTGATGGTGGTGTAGGTGATGCCGAAGGAATCGCGGCAGACTTCGGGGGATTCGAAGACACCAGCACCGGCAAAGGCATACATAGCGGCGCCAAGCACGGTACTTTCGGAGACATTGGAGATGCGGATGGGCAGTCCGAGGATGTCGGCGCGCATCTGCGTCCATACCTTGTTGCGGGCGCCACCGCCTACCAGCAGAAGGTCGGTGGATTTGAAGCCGCCTACCTTCTCCAGCTTCTGGAGGCGCTGCTTGAGGCGCAGGGTGAGGGCTTCCATGGCGGCGCGGTAGATGTGGGCGCGGGTGCGACCGAGCACCAGGCCCTGGATGCTGCCGGGCACGGCATCGCTGGGCAGGAAGTCAGGAATGAGTTTCACGCCATCGCAGCCGGGGGCAATCTTCTCCGCCTCTGCATCCATGGTATCGAAGCTCTCGCCGTTGTAGCAGGTGGCTTTCACCCACTCGATGATACCGCTGGCAATCCACTGCAGACCGGGGTTGAGCAGGCCTGCCTTGCTGTCGTATTCCACGGTGGCACCGGCAGCGTAGTCCTCTGTTTCGAGGCTGGCCTTGGCGGTGCGCAGCATCAGGATTTCCCAGGTGCCGCTGGAAAGGAAGGGCTGGTTTTCCTGCACGCCACTGCCAAAGAGGGCAAACTGCGTGTCGTGCCCGGTGGAAATCACCGGCACGGCATTCGGCAGCCCCAGCAGCTCACAGGCGGCGGGTGTCAGCATACCGATGACATCGCCGGCATTCACCATGGGCGGGAACAATTCCTTGCACAGCCCAAGGGTGCTGAGGATTTCACTGCTCCAGTCCCCGGTGACCAAATCCGTCATCTGGGAAGTACCGGCCATGGTGCGGTCGGTAGCCATCACGCCGGTGAGGCGGTGGGCCAGTATATTGGAGATGAAGAGCCAGGCGTGGGCCTGCTCCAGCAGCTCCGGACGGTTTTCCTTGAGCCAGATAAGCTTGTAGATGGTGTTGAAGGCGAACTCACCCACACCGGAAATCTTGTTGAGCATGGCCTGGGGCATATACTCCGCCACGCGCTTCATCACTTCTGCCGTGCGCGGGCACTTCCAGGAAATCACCGGGTAAAGCAACTCACCGGCCTCATTCACCAGTGCGCCGTCCACACCGAAAGTGGTGATGGTCACGGCCTTTACCTCAGCGGCATCAATCTGCGGCAGGATTTCGCGGGCGCAAGTAGCCAGCTGGTTCAGAATACGGTCGGCATTCCACACATGAAAATCCGGGTTCTCGGCCCCGGCATCGGTGGAATTGGGCTGGCTGGACTTAGCTACCAGCTGCCCCTTGTCATCTACGAGGATAGCGCGCACGTTGGTCGCGCCACAATCCAGACAAAGTACGTAAGACATGATAATTCAATAAAAAAGCAAGCTGCCGGAATTTCTCCCGACAGCTTGCGTTAAATTCATCTTAGTACTTGCCGTAAATCGGGCCGAAGTTGGCGCAGGCGCGGAAGTCCGCACCCTCGGGATCGGCGGTACCGAACAGGTCCCAAGCAGCCGGGCGATATACCTTATCCTCGGGCACGTTGTGGGCGTATACGGGGATGCGGAGCATGGAAGCCACGGTGATGATATCAGCACCGATGTGGCCGTATGTCCAAGCGCCGTGGTTGGCACCCATGTTGGCCATTACAGTGTACACATCCTTGAAGCCGCCCTTGCCGGTCAGACGGGGAGCGAACCAGGTGGTCGGCCAACCCGGGTCAGTGCGCTGGTCGAGCTTGTCGTTCACATCCTGCGGCAGGTCGCAGGTCCAGCCTTCCACGATGGTGAGCACGGGGCCCTGACCCTTCACAAGGTTCATGCGAATCATGGTCACAGGCACATTGCCCTTGGACACGAAGTGGAGGGAGTAGCCGCCGCCGCGGAAGTACTCGCGGTTGGCCGGGCACCACTCGGAGGCACCCATCATAGCCTCGATGTCAGCCTGAGTGGTCTCGCCGGTCTTCTTCATGATGGGGGTACCATCCTCAGCAGTGGCGTGCATGTTGCCGTCCAGAGCGGTGGAACCGGAGTTG
>JAFYRS010000185.1 GCA_017546845.1 Akkermansia sp. | reverse complement strand
CGGCGTTGTCGGAGATGGGGCCGTAGGCGTCCGTGGCCAGGGTGAGACCCAGGGTGGAAAGCATACCCACAGCAGCGATACCGATGCCGTAGAGGCCCATGCTCATGTTCTGAGCGGAGAAGGTCCACTCACCGGCAGCGCACAGGTAGGCGCCGATGGTGCCGAGCACGATGAAGAGCACCGGCCAGCAGGTGGAAATCATGCCCACGCCGATACCGGAGATAATCACGGTGGCGGGACCGGTGGTGGCGTTCTCAGCAATGAACTTCACCGGCTTGAACTCGAAGGAGGTGTAGTATTCCGTCACCTTGCCGATGGCGATACCCACCACCAGACCGATGACGATGGAGCCCCAGAGGCCCAGCCAGTTCTCGATGCCCAGGGCGTAGAGCACGCCGGCAGCGGCAAGGGCGATAAGTACGCCGGAAACATTGATACCGAAGTTCAGGGCAGCCATGAGCTGGGTCTGGTTGGCTTCGGGCTTGGTGCGTACCAGGAAGATACCGATAACGGAAAGCAGAGCACCGATAGCGCCGATAATCATCGGAGCCATGACCAGCTGGAGACCGGTTTCGTAAGCCCAGCCGGCGGTGGCAGCAGCAGCTGCACCCAGAGCGGCAGAGGCCAGAATGGAACCAGCGTAGGACTCGTACAGGTCAGCGCCCATGCCGGCCACGTCACCCACGTTGTCGCCCACGTTGTCGGCGATGGTGGCGGGGTTGCGGGGATCGTCTTCGTTGAAGTGGTATTCTGTCTTACCCACAAGGTCAGCGCCTACGTCGGCAGCCTTGGTGTAGATGCCGCCGCCCACACGGGCGAACAGAGCCTGCAGAGAGGCACCCATACCGAAAGTCAGCATGATGGTGGTAATCTGAGTGAGGCGGCTGATGCCCTCAGCGGCTACCAGACCGGTGTTGTCCAGAATCAGATACCAGGCAGAGATATCAAGCAGACCGAAGCCCACCACCGTCAGACCCAGCACAGCGCCGGAGCGGAAAGCAAGCTGGAGACCCTTGTTCAGGCCGTCCTTCTCATCGCGGCAGGCCTGGGCTACACGGCCGGAGGCGTAGGTTGCCGTCTTCATGCCGATGAAGCCAGCCAGACCGGAGAAGATACCGCCGGTAAGGAAAGCCACGGGCACGATGTTGTTCTGAAGGCCATAATAGGCCATGATGCCGAATACTACGGCGATGATGACGAAGAAGATGGAAACAATCTTATACTGCTGTTTCAGGTAAGCCATGGCGCCTTCGCGCACATAGCCCGCAATCTCCTTCATGCGGTCGTTGCCCTCGTCGGCCTTCTTCATGTCGAAGAAGAACTTGGCTGCGAATACCAGCGCGACGACGGATGCAAACGGCACTATCCAGAATAATATCTCGGGGTTCATGTTCGTTTGTTTGTGTTTTGTTAAATCGGCTTTTCTGCAGGCACAAAAAAGCGCGATAGTCTACACTAAGAATGCCCCCTTGGCAACCCGAATTTCGCAGGTATGCCAAAAAAATCATGTTTTGGGGAAGGGGGATAGCTGGATGCCTGGGTGTGCGCTGCTGTGCCTCCTGCTTATGCTCTGCAGGATGTGGGGGGCTGGCGGCGTGAAAAAGGAAAAACGTGACTACGGTTGTTCTTTAACCTCATTTTTCCGCCAGAGGTTCTTGTAACTGCAATATGGGTTTCAGCAGGTATCCATGCTCCAGCAGATAACAGGCTGTTTCTTCAGGGTGTTCGTTGCACTGTTTTACGAGCTCCTTCATTAATTCTTCCCTGCATGCAGCCTGATTCAATAAATGGGTTTCAAACTCCTTAAATGGAGATAATTCATGAGGGTGTTTCTTTAACCAATCAGGCAGGAGCGGTGCAGTACGAGGGCATGTGAATATGTGGGAATAGTACATAATAGCCTCCTTGTGTTCCTGAATGTCGAAAATCTCTTTTATTAAACCGTGCTTGCTGTGTAAATCAAAATCCGATTCTGCCGAAATGATGATATTCTTATCTGACGATGTCTTCAATTCGTCGATTAGTTTTTGCAGTTCGCTCCACTTGCTCTGTTCAGCTTTTTCGGGTTCGAAAAAGGAAGCCTGCTTGTTGTCATATGATATGAGATATGGAATGGAGTCAGCAATTTTACAATAGATGATACCTTCATTTAAAAAGTGAATGTAATAGTTTTCTGACCTCTTGGGAAAAGGTCTGCCTGGATATATTTCAAACAGGATGTCGTCATGGCATTGCACCGAAAATCTTTCATGTACGCATTCAGAATCAAGGCTCGCTGATTGATAATATTCAGTTATTTCTGAACATAAGTTCAGCCATAATGGATTATTCTTTACATCAATGATATGTTTGTCTTCATGATGGTTGTATTGCAGATAAACAAAAATGCCTGCAATGATGGCTGATGAAAAAACTAAGTAAAAATACCAGTATCGTAATAGTTTTTTTCTCATTGAAGCTGGTCAACCTTTTCCTGTTAAATTATATCATTTCAGAAAAAAGTCAACCTGATTTTATGATTCCTGCGGCAGTCGGTTGCTGAATCTGGCCACCCGGATGGCGGGGAGTGGATGGGAGAATGGCTGGCAATTTTTTTCAATCAGGTAGGCATTATGTCCGGCAATGGGAAGGGTGGAGAAAGTCGGCGTTGATTACCAGGGAAATACAACAGGCGGGTAAAGAATTGAAGCGGAGAAAGTTGTTTTTCGTTGCGCGCGTGGGGAAAGTGCGGTAGAATGCGGGTGCGATGCTCAGAAGTAAGCTATACACCGGATTCGTTTTCCTGGCTATGATGATGGGTGCACCCGCTGCCATGGGGCAGGGGGGGGGTGTGCCGTTTATTGCGGATATGCCGGATGATGAAGCGGCAGAGGAAATCGTGGAGACGGTGAAGCTGGGTGGTGAGGATAATGCCCCGACCATGCAGGAGGGTGTGGAGCAGGCGGAGAGTTACGAGAAGACGGCCGACCCGGATTCGCCGGTGCATGTAGAGACCGGGACGGATGCCGCTGCGCAGGATGAAACCGGGTTGGACTCGCTCAAACCGACTACCTCGGTGACGGATCCGACCGTGCATGACCCCTCACGCGTGGCATACGCCACCAATCGCAAGAATGCCCGCACCATGTCGCTGACCGTGCCGGGGCCGCGTGGTATTATCTCTGACCGTAACGGCCTGGTGATGGCCTGTTCGGAAGTGGCCTACCAGCCTGCTGTGAATTTCGGGCAGCTTCAGGATGAAAGCGAGGAAAATATCCTGGGCATTGCCCGCCGGGTGATAGCGGCTTATGAGTCTGCCGGGCTGAAGGTGTATGAGAAGAGCGATGCCCAGTTGCTCGACCACTACAAGCACCGCCGCTGGTTGTCGCTGCCGGTGGGCCCCACTGTGCGTGCCCGCGAGCTGGAGGGAATCCGCTCCAGAATCAGCGGTATTGAACACGGCCACCTGATTCCTCTGTATATCCGCAACTATCCGCACCAGACCTCTGCCTGCCACATTCTGGGTTACACTGGCGTGAAAGCCAAGCTTCCCACAGGCCCGATTAATCATAACGACCCGATTTTCGAGCGCCAGGAGGGGCGCGCCGGGTTGGAGAAGCAGTTTAATAAGCAGCTGACCGGGCGGCCGGGTATCTGGCGTCTCATGTTCGATGAGAGCGGAAATAAGATTCTGGATGAGCTGCAGAGCAAGCCGAAACCCGGCGGCACGATTGTGACCACGCTGAATCTGGAGTGGCAGAAAGCCGCCGAGCAGTCGCTGCGCGATAATACGCTGGGGCGCGGCGCCTTTGTGATGATAGATGTCCTTTCCGGTGAAGTGGTGGTGCTGGCTTCTACCCCGAATTTTGACCCGAATGCCTTTATTCCCGCCATTTCGCAGAAAGACTACGATGCGCTGCGTCTTGACCCGAACACGCCGCTGGTTTCCCGTGCCTTTGCTGGTGTGTATCCCCCGGCTTCCACCTTCAAGACCATTACGGTGGCAGCCGGCCTGCGCCATGATGTGATTACCGAAGGTACGTATGTGAACTGCCCGTACAGTGTGCGCATCGGCGGTCATGAATTCAAGAACCACAACAAGTTCGCCGGGTCCATCAACTGCGTGACCGCCCTGGTGCTCTCCAACAACCCCTTCATGTACCAGATTGCGGCCACCCGCGAACCGCGTATCGGTGCCGCCCGCCTGTGCGATGTGGCGCGCCGGTTCGGCTATGGTTCCACCACCGGCCTCCCCCTGCCGGATAAGGCGGGCAATGTGCCGACCGAGGCCTGGATGCACCGTAACTATGGTCGCGGATTCATGGCGGGTGACGCCGCCAACATGGCCATCGGCCAGGGCGCACTGCTGGCCACACCGCTGCAAGTGGCGCATGGCGTGGCGGGTATTGCCAATGGTTCGTACCTGCCCAAGCTGCAGCTGATTCGCCAGGTGCTGGATAAGGATGGCAATGTGGTCTACCAGTTCACCCCCACCGCCCAGAATAACCTGCAGGATATGAGCTCTGCCCTCGCCGTGGTGCGCAAGGGGATGAAGGCCGTGGTGAATGGCGGCACGGGCCGCCGCGCTGCTCTGAGCTATGTCTCCAACGCCGGTAAAACGGGTACGGCACAGTGGGGCCCGCCTTCTCTGGATTGCCGTCTGGCCTGGTTTGCCGGCTTCCTCCCGGCGGATAATCCCCGCTATGCATACGCCGCCCTGTATGAAGGCAAGCCGCATCAGCGTATTTCCGGCGGCCACATGGCGGCCATGGTGGTCAAGACCTTCTTCGAGAGTATCAAACCCAGTATGGAGGAGGAACTCAACGGCCCCAGCCGCCGGGCTGCAGTGCCGGAGGGCATGGCTGTGCCGGAGGAAGAAGATACGGCCGAGGAAGAAGATACGGCCGAGGAAGTAGTGCCCGAAGTTGCGGCGCCTGCACCTGAGCCCCCCTCTCCGGAGGCCGCCCGCCAGCGCGCAGAGGCAGAAAAACGCCAGTCCCAGTCCGGCTGGGACGACGGCCGCTCCCGGAATTGAGGTGATTTTTTGTGCAAAAAACCGCGGCGATGTAGAATCGGCGCGGTTTTTTTCGTCCATAGTTAGTAGGAATACTGCCGATGGCAGCTTGACACAAGAATATAAGTTAGTTTATAAATAGTACCGTGAATGCGATTTTAAAGTGGGGTGGTGCAGCCCTTATCTGCGCTGGTGGTGCCGGAATCTGGTATTTCTCTGGCGATGAAGCCGTGGCTCAGCAGCAGTTCCGCACAGTGGAGGTGGTTCAGGATGACTTTGTGAGCAAGGTGCAGGCCACTGGCACGCTGGAACCCCAGGAGCTGGTGGATGTGGGTGCCCAGGTAACGGGCGAAATCAAGGAATTCGGTGTGGATGTGGATGGCCGCCCGGTGGACTACGGCAGCGAGGTGAAGGCCGGGCAGCTGCTTGCCCGCATTGATGACACTATCGTGGAGCTGGATATCAAGCGCGCAGAGGCGCAGGTCTCGCAGGCGCAGGCGCAGATTCTTTCGTCCGATGCCTCGGTGGCTCAGGCCAAGGCTTCCATCTCCCAGGCCACGGCCAATAAGAACAAGGCCGACCGCGACCTGGCACGTGCTAAAAATCTGGGCGTGGGCGATGCGCTCTCCCAGATGCAGTATGACCAGTATGTGAATGCCGCCGAGATTGCCGCCGCGAACCTGGAGAGCGCCACGGCACAGCTGCAGACGGCTGAGGCCCAGCAGGCCAGCGCGCTGGCGCAGTTGCAGAGTGCAGAGGCCCAGCTGGAAAGCGAGCTTCGCAACCGCGATTACACCCGCATTTCCACCCCGGTGGATGGCACGATTGTGGTGCGCCAGGTGAACGTGGGCCAGACGGTGGTGAGCAGCATGAACGCCACGACTCTGTTCCTGGTGGCGCGCGATTTGAGCAAGATGCAGATCTGGGCCAGCGTGAACGAGGCCGACATTGCCAAGGTGAAGCCCGGGCAGGCGGTGCAGTACACGGTGGATGCTCTGCCGAATGAGAGCTTTACCGGTACGGTGAACAAGATTCGCCCGAATGCCACCATGAGCTCCAATGTGGTGACCTACATTGTGGAGGTGGACATTGAGAACCCGGAGCGCAAGCTGCTGCCCTACATGAGCGCCAATGTGAACTTCATCGTGAAAGAGGTGAAGGATGTGCTGCTGGTGCCGGATGCCGCCTTCGATTTCCGCCCCATGCCGGAGCAGATTGATGAAAGCGCCCGCGGCAAGCAGCGTGGCCCGCGCGCCGAAGGCGGGGAACGTCCCTCCGTTGTATGGCGCAAGGTCAGCGACACAACGGTGGCGCCGGTGCGTGTCATCAAGGGCGATTCCGATGGCTCTCGCAGCATGGTGACGGTGCTGGAGGGCGAGACCCTCAATGCCGGTGATGAACTGGTGACGGGTGTTTCCGTTGCCATGCCCAAGGCGGCCGCTGGTGGCAAGCAGGGTGGCTTGTTCGGCATGAATGGCCCACAGCGCCGCCAGCGCGGCACGGGCGGGGCCGAGGCCAAGCCCGGACAGGTGGATAAGGGCGGCTTCCACCCCTGAGTATAGCGTTCCCGTCTTTTTTCAGGCCATGATTGAGCTGAAAGATATTACCAAGGTCTACCACCTGGGGGAGATTGATCTGCCGGTGCTCAAGGGGATTTCCCTGCGCATTGAGGATGGCGAGTTCGTGTCGCTCACCGGGGCATCCGGCTCGGGCAAATCCACCCTCATGAACATTCTGGGGTGCCTGGACCACCCCTCCAGCGGTGAATTCTGGATTGATGGTCACAATGTGGCCGGGTTGAACGCCAACGAGCGCGCCCTGCTGCGCAATAAGCGCATCGGGTTCGTGTTCCAGAACTTCAACTTGCTGGCGCGTACCTCGGCGCTGGAAAACGTGATGATGCCGGCCTATTATTACCACCCGGCCAAGAGCACCGCAGAAATCCGCAAGCGCGCGCTGGAGCTCATCGAGCTGGTGGGGCTCAAAGACCGCATGCACCATACCCCGGCGCAGCTTTCCGGTGGCCAGCAGCAGCGCGTGGCCATTGCCCGCTCACTTATCAACAATCCCGGCATCCTGCTGGCAGACGAACCCACGGGTAACCTGGATTCCACCACCTCCGTGGAGGTGATGAACATGTTCCGCGAGCTGAACCGCAAGCAGGGCATCACGGTCATCATCGTGACCCACGACCCCAAGACCGCCGCTTTCACCGACCGCGCCATCAACATGTGCGACGGACTGATTCTCGACGGCGTATCGGATGAACTCACAGCCACTCTCCAGAAATGAAGTTTAACACCCTGTTAGTAACCTGCCTGAAAGCCCTGGTGCGCAATCCCATGCGCGCAGCGCTCACGGTGCTGGGTATTGTGATTGGTATCGCCGCCGTGGTGGCCATCATGGAGATTGGTGAGGGCTCCAAGAAGCAGGTGGCCGACAAATTCTCCTCCATGGGCACGAATGTGATTACCGTGAGCGGAGCTTCGGTGAGTACAGCCGGTGTGAATAGCGGGCAGGGCGGGCGTGCCTCGCTCTTTGCCACCGATGCCGATGCCCTCGTGAAGGACTGCCCGGAGTTCGTGAAAGCCGCTTCCCCGGTGGTGCGTGCCAGCGGGCAGGTGATTGTGGGCAACCAGAACTGGAGCCCCCGCTCCATCATGGGTGGCAATGAGCAGTATTTCTCCATCGAGGGCTGGAAAGTGGCCAGCGGTTCCGCCTTCACCAGAAAGCAGGTGGAAGAAGCCAGCCGCGTGTGCCTGATCGGCAGCACGATTGCCAAGGAACTCTATGCTGATATTGACCCCATCGGGCAGGATATCCGCGTGAAGGATGTGGTGTTCACGGTCATTGGCGTGCTGGAAAGCAAGGGCGCTGACGGCATGGGCAATGACCAGGACGACTGCCTGATTCTGCCCTGGACCAGCATCCGCACCCGCCTGATGGGCTCCAGCGGCTCGGCTGTCATTTCCAAGGGCGGCGCGGCCAACAGCGCCAAGGTGTCTTCCACGGATACCTTTCCCACTACTTCCGTAAGCTTCTACCCCGGCTGCGACATTCAGCCCTACACGAATGCCCCGCATCCGCTGCGCACGCGCACGGTGGATTCCATCGCCGTGCAGATTCACGATGGCAAGGAACCTGGCCCGGCTATGGATGCCATGACCCCGGTGCTGCGCCGTCAGCATGACCTGGAGCCCGGCGTGCTGGATGACTTCAACCTGCGCGACCGTTCCCAGTTCGTGAAAATGATGACCGATACCACCTCCACCATCAGCAGCCTGCTGATTTCCGTGGCCATGATTTCGCTGGTTGTGGGCGGCGTGGGCATCATGAACATCATGATGGTATCCGTCACCGAGCGCACACGCGAAATCGGCCTGCGCATGGCCGTGGGCGCCCGCCCTCGTGACATCATGTGGCAGTTCCTGCTGGAAGCCATCCTGCTCTGCACCATCGGCGGCATCATCGGCATTGCCGTGGGGCGCATTGCCTCGGGTATCGTGAGCCAGCAGATGGGCTGGCCGGTGTCCACCTCGGTATCTGCCATGGTTCTTTCCGTATCGGTGGCCGCCATCATTGGTATCGTCTTCGGTTGGTATCCGGCCTGGAAAGGCTCTCGTCTCGACCCCATTGATGCTTTGCGCCACGAATAATTCTACCACCTGTATTTTCCTGATTATATGAAAAAACTCCTTCCTCTTTCCCTGCTTCCTCTGGTGCTGGTTTCCTGCACCATGGGCCCGGATTTCCTGGGTGCCAAGGCCCCGGAATTGCCCGCTACCTGGGTGAATGCCATGCCCCCCGGCACGGAGGCGCATACGCTTGACGAATGGTGGCACTGCTTCCGCGACCCCCAGCTCACCCGCCTGATTGAAAGTGGCTTTGCCGCCAACCCTGATATGGTGAGCGCGGCTCTGGCCATTGAAAAGGCGCAGTCTGCCCTGCGTTCCACCACCAGCGGGCTCTTCCCCAGCCTGGGTGTGAATGCCGGTGGCACGAATTCGGGTAATTTCGATATTTCCACCTCGCATGGCCGCTGGAATGGCGGGCTTTCCGCCTCCTGGACCCCCGACATCTGGGGCGGTACCCGCCGTGAGGTAGAAGCCGCCATGGCATCTCTGGGCTCCACGGAAGCCGCCGCTGCCGCCACGCGCACCGCGCTGGCCTCCAGCATTGCGGCCTCGTATTTCCAGTGGATTTCCGCCAAGGAAAGCCTGCGTATTGCCAAGGAGCAGCTGGAATACCAGGAGCGCACCTACAAAGTGACCCAGGAACGCCATGCTTCCGGTATGGAAAGCGCGCTGGCGCTCTCTGAATCCCGCGCCACGATTGCTTCCACCCGCGCCCAGATTCCAGCGCAGGAGGCTAACATCTGCAGCTGCGAGACGTCCCTCGCCACGCTGCTGGGCACCACGGTGGATAACATTGCGCTGCAGCTGCCGCCCCAGAGTATCTACAACATGATTCCCTCTGTGCCCACGGGGCTTCCCAGCGAATTGCTGCGCCGCCGCCCTGATATCGTCAGGGCTGAGCACGATCTGCATGCCGCTACGGCCCGCATCGGCGTGAGTGTGGCTAACCTTTTCCCGAAGCTTTCGCTCACGGGTGGCGCTTCCTCCAGCGCCGGAACTGATTTTTCCGGCTTCTGGGCCAACAGCGCCTGGAATCTTGGCGCCTCTGCCAGCCAGACCCTCCTGAACCGCACCTCCCTCAATGAGGCGGTGAAACAGGCGGAACTGACCCAGCAGAGCAGCATGCAGGCTTACCGCAAGACGGTACTGGCGGCCTTTGCTGAGGTGGAGCAGTGCCTCATCGACTACGCCAAGCTCACCAACCAGCTGCCGCAGTATGAAGCCGCCCGCGCTGCCAACAAGGAATCTGCCGAACTTTCTCTGCGCCTGCACCACGAAGGAATGGCTGATTTCCTGAGCGTGGCTTCTGCCGAGCGCGCCTGGCTGTCCTCCGAGCTCAATATCATTTCCACGCGTCAGAATATCCGTCTCTCGCTCGCCAAGCTCTGCACGGCACTTGGCGGTGGCTGGGAGGTCAAGACCGGGAAGGAATAAGGGCACACCGGACTTGCATAAGCCGACTGATTTTTCTTGACCTGACTCTACCATGCGTGTATGCTGCATGGTAGCGGTACAAGACCGTCAGATTTTACTATGAAAGCAGTACTTCTTTTTCCCGGTCAGGGTGCCCAGAAAGTGGGCATGGGCAAGGATTTCTATGATGCGTATCCCGCAGCTCGCGAGATGATGGACGCCGCAGATGCGGCGCTGGGTTATTCCCTCACTAAGGTGATGTTTGAAGGCCCGGATGAAGAGCTGACCCGCACTTGCAACTGCCAGCCGGCTCTGTATCTGCATGGCCTGGCCATCTACAAGGTGCTCAGCAGTCTGGTGGACATTGAACCCGTGGCGGCTGCCGGCCTTTCCCTGGGTGAGTTCACCGCTCATGCTGCTGCCGGTACGTTCAGCATGGAGGATGGCCTCAAGCTGGTGCAGAAGCGCGGTGCGCTCATGGAGGAAGCCTGCCAGGCTGCCCCCAGCACCATGGCTGCCATGATTGGCGGCAGCGATGAAGCCGTGGCCGCGCTGGCTGCCGAGTGCGACATCGACGTGGCTAACTACAACTGCCCCGGGCAGACGGTGGTCTCCGGCTCTGTGGAGGGCGTTGACAAGGCCGTGGCCGGTGCCAAGGCTGCCGGTATCAAGATTGCCAAGAAGCTCAATGTGGCGGGTGCCTATCACAGCCGCTTCATGAAGAGCGCCCAGACCGCCCTTCGCCCCGAGCTGGAGGCTACACCCATGACCACTCCCGCTGTGCCGGTATACTGCAACTATGAGGCCCGCACCGTGACCGGGCCGGAAGATGTGCGCGCCATGCTGGGCGAGCAGGTTTGTGGTTCCGTGCGCTGGGCTGCCTGCATGCAGGATCTCATCGAGAAGGGAGAACGCCTCTTTATCGAGATGGGACCCGGCAACACTCTGGCGGGAATGATGGGCCGCATCTGCAAGGAAGCCAAGGTGATTTCCATTCAGGATGTCACTTCCCTTGAAGCCGCCGTGGCCGAGCTGCAGGCATTGTAACGCGCCTTTTTCTGTGAATTATTTCAGACCCTGCGGCTGTGAATGCAGCCGCAGGGTAATTTATTACACGTGCTTGGCTTGACTTGGCCACTTCGCGGGTGTAATTTTCGGGTATGTACACCAGCTTTTTTGATGTGTTTTCCATTGGCATAGGCCCCTCCAGCTCGCACACCATGGGCCCCATGCGCGCCGCAGCGCGTTTTGCCCGAGAACTGGCTGAGCGCGGGGTGCTGGAGCAGGTGGAAAAAGTGAAGGTGTACTTGTATGGCTCACTGGCGCTCACCGGGGTGGGACACGGCACGCCTGGCGCAGTGGTGTACGGCTTGCTGGGGCTGGATGCCGAGAAGATGGAGATGTCTGCCACGCCGGCGATTGCCACGCTGGCTACGGAGGGCAAGCTGCTGCTGAATGGTACGCACCCGATTTCATTCAGCGCCATGCAGGATGTGGTGCTGGAAAAGGACATAACGCTGCCGGAGCATGCGAATGGCATGCGCTGCTGCGCTTACGATGCGGCGGGGCTGGAGCTGGCAAATGATGTGTATTTTTCTATTGGCGGTGGCGCTATCCGCCGTATTGATGAAATGGAGGAATTGCCGGAGCCTCCGCCGGTGGTGCCGTATCCCTTTGATTCCTGCGCCGAGCTGCTGCGGCATTGCAAGCGTGAGAATATGACCATTGCCGCAGTGGTGCGCTGCAATGAGATGGCGCTCCCCACGGGTATGGAACTGCGCTCCCGCCTCCGTAAGATTTATGATACCATGGATAAGGCGATTGAGCGCGGTGTGAAGACCATGGGGGTGCTGCCCGGCGGGCTCAAGCTGCCGCGCCGTGCGCCCCGCATCTACCGCCGCCTGGCTGAGATGTTCCGCGAGAACACGCAGGATGCGCTCACCATCATCGACTGGATTAACCTGTGGGCCTTTGCTGTGGCAGAGGAGAATGCAGCGGGTGGCCGTGTGGTGACCGCCCCTACCATGGGTAGCGCCGGGGTGCTGCCGGCGGTGCTGCGTTATTATGAGCGTTTCGGGCGCAAGGATGCCACTGTGGGACGTGAGCATGGGATTGAAATCTTCCTGCTCACGGCTTCTGCCATTTGCTCGCTTTACCGTGCCAAGGCTTCCATTTCCGGCGCTGAGGTCGGCTGCCAGGGTGAGGTGGGCGTGGCGTGTTCCATGGCCGCTGCCGGGCTCACGGCCGCCATGGGCGGCACGAATGAGCAGGTGGCCAATGCCGCTGAAATTGCCATGGAACATAATCTGGGCCTTACCTGCGACCCGGTCTGCGGGCTGGTGCAGGTGCCCTGCATTGAGCGCAATGCCATCGGCGCAGTGAAGGCGGTGAACGCGGCCCGCCTGGCGCTGCGGGGCGACGGAACTCACTTTGTGAGCCTGGATAGTGTGATTGCTACCATGAACGAAACCGGCCGCGCTCTGGCGGCCGGGTACAGGGAAACGGCATTGGCGGGTCTGGCTACCAATGCCCTGACTTGCTGAGTCGAAAATCAGATGCCCCCACGCTCTGCAATGGCGGCATAAAGCTTGTTGAGCACGGTGTCGTTAATCCGGCGTTCTTCGTCGGTGAGCACGGCGCTGAGCTCTTCAATGGCGTTCTGGTGGGCCTTTTCGATAGACGTGGCCAGGGCGAGGAAGGCCTTGGAAATGGTGACCAGCACGGCGCGGCGGTCTGCGGGGCTCTGGTTGCGTTCCACCATGCCCTGGCTCATCAGGCTGTCCACCATGTGCGACGCGGCCGAGGGCGACATGCCGGCTCGTTCGGCCAGAATGCTCATGGGTATGCCCTCCGGGTGCTGCTGTGTGTAGCGGCGGATGTTCGCCATCACGGAGCACTGGCGCACGCTGAGCTTGTACAGCTTCTTGCGCTGCGAATCGGGAATCGCTGCGGCCCCGGCCCGGTTGATGTAGTCGGTGATGGCTCGCATCTTATCAACTTTCGATACTTCCTCGTTGGCTTCCGGCATGGCATTACTTTACCATGTTAACTGCTCTCTTGTCAATAAAATTGCATATTTGAAAACTAGAAAGATTGAAAAAGTAAAATAAAAGTCTTGACCCGGTTCTGCGGGATTGCTAGAATGTGGCCACACTTCTATGAATACTCATCGTTACATTACCCGCTACAATGGGCAGAAAGGCACGCACAATACCTTCTGCGGCTGGCGCTTGTGCATCACCCGCCAGAAGGAGACCTACGTGCGCTATTTTACGGATAGGGAATATGCCGATGCAGACAAGGCGCTGCAAGCGGCACTGCAGACCCGCGATGCCATGCTGGCCGCCATGAGTGCGGGAGAAGATTTTGTCAGCGTCTGCGCGCGTTATCGTAAACAGGTGGAAAATCTGCGGCAAATATCTTGACTAATCCGGGTGCTCTGGTATACTCCCGCGACGTTGTGAAGCATGCTTCCTAAATAGTAGATGGCGACAGGAATATTCAAGAAGAAGCACCCGATGTTTCTGATGAAGATGGTATCAGACCGAGCTGATGCCATTTTTGCGCAGCGCGTGGGCAAGCTGCGTGTGACGGCGCCGCAATGCCGCCTGCTGATGTACCTGGACAGCCGGGGAGGGGCGGCGGTATCTCAGCGTGAGCTGGAGCACTACCTGGGCGTAAGCCATACCACGGTAAAGGGGCTGCTGCAGCGGCTGGAGGAAAAAGGCTATGTGCGCACCGCGTTTGACAGCGCAGATAAGCGGGTGAAGCATGCGTATCTGACGGAGGCGTTCCGCCGGTTGCAGGCGGAAACCCGGCAATCATTGCAGGATTTTGAAGAAACGCTGACTGCAGGATTCAGCGCAGAGGAAACAGACCAGCTGCGCAGCATGCTGGAGCGTATTTACCAGAACACCTTAACCCGGGAATCTGCGGATTCTGAAACGAACAATCAATGAAAGCAACCCATATTGTAACGATGGCCCTTGGAGGGCTTGTGGCAGGCACGGCCCTGGTGGCGTGCAAGGAGAATGCAGGGAATCAGGCCGCGCAGCGCGGCATGGCCCCCATCAATGTGACAGTGATGCCGCTGCAGAAGCGCACGGTGGAGCTGACCAGCACGTGGTTCGGTCACTTGCGCGGTGTGGAGCAGGCCGATATCCGCCCGGAGGTATCGGGCAAGTTGCTGGAGCAGGTGTACTGGCATGGTTCGCTCTGCGAAAAGGGGGAGGTTCTGTTCCGCATAGACCCAGCCACCTACCAGGCCGCCTATGACCAGGCTGTGGCCAATGTTGCAGCGGCCAAGGCGGGCGTGTTACAGGCCGAAGTGGCCGATGAACAGGCGGGGAAGGATGTGGAACGCTACACCTCATTGGTAGAGAACGGCTCTATTTCTGACAAGCAGTTTACTGACGCGCAGCACGCCAAGCGCCGCTGTGAGGCTGCGCTGGCCATGGCCCGTGCCCAGGTGACCCAGGCAGAAGCGGCGCTGGAAATGGCCAGGCTTAACCTGGACCGCTGCACAATCCGTGCGCCGTTCCAGGGGCTTGCCTCCCAGTCCACTGTGAGCGTGGGTGATTTTGTGGCGGCAGGGCAGGTGGTCATGACCCGCATGTCTTCGGTAGACCCCATCCGCGTGGATTTTTCCGTGCCCGCCCGCCAGATGAATGAGCAGGTGCAGAGCTCGGAGTACTACGATATGCCGGACAAGATGAGCCCGGTGAAGGAATTTGACCTGATTCTGGAAGATGGCACCGTGTTTGAACACAAGGGGCGGGTGCACGCTGTGGACAGCGAAGTGAGCCAGGCCACCGGAACAGTGAAGTTCGTGGGCTATATCCCGAACCCGAAGCTGAAGCTCCGTGCTGGTTCTGCGGTGCGTGTGCAGGCTAAGACGGGGGAAATCAAGGATGCGCTGCTGGTCCCCTCCCGCGCGCTGGTGTCTTCCATGAATCACCGTTTCATCTACGTGGTGGCGCCGGATAACACCCCGCTGGGCATTGATGTGAAACTGGGTAAGGAACTGGTGCTGGATATGCCGAATGGCGATGGCACAACCGTGCCCATGCTCATGCAGGTGGTGACCGGCACGGTGAAACCCATTGCGGAGACGCTCCGGGAAAACGGCATTGAAAACGTGGCAGATGCCCAGGTAATCGTGGGCGGCGGCCAGATGGCAGCCCAGTATGCCATGGCCAATGCCGGCATGCGTGCCCAGGGCGCCCAGGGTGGTTTCGGGACGGTGGTTCCCCAGCCGTTCATCTACGAGAAACCCACCTCTACTGTGAGCTCTGTAACAGCTGAATAAAGGAAACGTATGAGCTCGTTCTTCATTAAACACCCCGTTATCGCCACGGTGATTGCCGTGGTGACAACGCTGCTGGGGCTGGTCTGCCTGGTGAATCTGCCCGTTTCCCAGTACCCGGAAATCACACCGCGTACCATCCAGCTCATGGCTATGTTCCCAGGGGCAGATGCCAAAGCCGTGGCCGACTCGGTGGGTACGCCGCTGGAACGTGAAATCTCCGGTGTGCAGGGCATGGATTACATGACCTCCGTTTCGTCTAACAACGGCGTGTATTCCCTGCAGGTGGTCTTTAACCCGGAGACCGACCCCGACCTCGACCAGGTGTTCACCAACATGCGCTACGGGCAGGCTTCCTCCCAGGTGCCGCCGGAGGTGCTGAACTCCGGCGTGACGATCCGCCAGCAGCCGGGGCTGCCCATCATGATTTACTCCCTTTACTCCCCGGATGGCAGCTACAACTCCGTGGACCTGGCCAACTATGCCCAGGTGAAGATGGTGGATGAGTTGAAACGTGTGGAGGGTGTGGGCGAAGTGATGGTGTATGGCGCTGGGCGCTATGCCATCCGCATCTGGCTGGATACCAACATCATGACCCACTACAATATCTCCGTGGGTGAGGTGCGCGCCGCTATTGCGGCGCAGAATACCACCAATCCTGGTGGTAAGGTGGGTGCCGACCCTGTGCCCGATGGACAGGAGAAGACCATTGCCATCCGCACCCAGGGCCGTTTGAGTGACCCCGCAGAGTTCGAGGAAATCATTGTGCGCCAGGTGGGTGATGAAATTGTTTACCTGAAAGATATTGCCAGGGTGGAGCTGGGCTCGGAGAATTACTCTGCCACCGGCCGCCTGAACCGCCAGGTTTCTGCCGCAGTGGTGATTTTCCAGACTCCCGGGTCCAATGCCATTGCTACGGTGGACCGTCTGCGCAAGACATTTGAAAAGCAGGCCTCTATCATGCCGCTGGGGGTCAGGGGCGATGTATCGCTGGATACCACCACCGCCGTGCGTTATTCGATTGACGAAATCAAGCGCACCTTCGTCGAGGCCATTGTGCTGGTGGCGCTGGTGGTGTTCATGTTCCTGCAGAACTTCCGCGCCACGCTCATTCCGCTCATTGCAGTGCCGGTGTCGCTTATTTCGACCTTCTGCGTGTTCCCCATGCTGGGCTTCTCGCTCAACACCATTTCACTGCTGGGCATGGTGCTGGCCATTGGTCTGGTGGTGGACGACGCCATTGTGGTGGTGGAGGCCGTGCAGCACCATATTGACAAGGGCCTCAACCCGCGCATGGCTTCCTTTGCCGCTATGCAGGAGGTGAGCGGTCCGGTAATCGCCATTGCCCTGGTGCTGGCGGCGGTGTTCCTGCCGGCGCTGTTGCTGGAGGGTATCACCGGCACGCTGTTCAAGCAGTTTGCCATCACCATTGCCGTGTCGATGCTCATTTCAGCATTCAACGCCCTCACCCTATCTCCGGCATTGTGCGCGCTCATGCTCAAACCGACCAACCAGAGCCGCAGCATATTCAAGCCTTTCTACAATCTGTTCAACAAATGTTATGATTGCACGGCGAATGTGTACGTGAAAATCTGCGGCGGCCTGTGCCGCAAGCTCATCATCTCCATGCCTCTGCTGCTGCTGTTCTGGGCAGCCATTGCCCCCATGAGCAGGATGGTGCCCAAGTCATTCCTGCCGGATGAAGACCAGGGGTTCCTGCTGGCGGCACTCGTGATGAAACCCGATACCTCGCTCCAGGTGGCGTATTCCGAAAATAAGAAATTTGAGGATGCACTTTCTGACCCCGCCGTGAAGAACCTCACCACGGTGGTGGGTATCAATATCCTCAACAGCGTGCAGACCCCCGGTGCCTGTATCGCCTTCATCGAGCTCAAGGACTGGAAGGACCGCCCCGAAACCGCCGCCGAGGTGCAGAAACGCATCGAAGCCCGCTTGCACCAGAGTGCGCTGGACGGCATGGCCATGGTGCTGATGCCCCCGGCTATTCCCGGCGTGGGTACGGCCAACGGCGTGACCATGGTACTCAATGACCTGGAGGGGCAGGGCGTACCCTTCCTGCGGGAGCAGGTGCTCAAGTTTGAAGCCGCGGCCCGCCAGCGCCCGGAGGTAGCCGTCTGCATGGACATGATGATGGCGGATACCCCGCAGAAACTCGTGGAGCTGGATAAGGAGAAATGCAAGTTCCACCGAGTGGATATTGCTACGGCCAATAACCTGCTGGCTACATACAATGGTTCTGCCTTCGTCAATTTCTTCAATGCATTCGGCCAGCAGTGGCAGGTGTATATGCAGGCGCAGGGCGCTGACCGCGTGAGCCTGGACAAGATGGACGGCTTCTTTGTGGCCAACCAGGAAGGCGAGCGCGTGCCGCTCTCGGCGCTGGTGGATATCAAGGATATTGCGGATACGGAGTTCGTGATGCACCACAATATCTACAACTCTGCCAAACTGAACGTGATGCCGCGTCCCGGTGTGTCCACGCAGCAGCTCATGGAAGCCATGGAACAGGTCTATGCCCAGACCATGGACCCCGCCAAGGTGGGCATGGATTACCAGGATATGTCCTTCCAGGAAAACAAAGTGCGCAACAGCACGGGGCTTGCTACCATCTTTGCCATGTCCTCCGTGTTCGCCTTCCTCATTCTCGTGGCTCTGTATGAGAAGTGGACCCTGCCGATTTCCGTGTTCCTCACCGTGCCCATTGCTGTGCTGGGGGCTTATGCCGGCCTGTACTGGATGGGGCTGGAGCTGAACCTCTACGCCCAGGTGGGGCTGGTGATGCTGGTGGGGCTGGCCGCTAAGAATGCCATTCTCATTGTGGAGTTCGCCAATCTGGAAATGGAACGCGGCAAGGACCTGCTCACCGCAACGCTGTCTGCCGCCCGCCTGCGTCTGCGTCCCATTCTCATGACCTCGCTGGCTTTCATCCTGGGCTGTGTGCCGCTCATGCTGGCGCATGGTTCCGGCGCGCTTGCCCGTTGCTCCATCGGCACCGTGGTGGTGGTGGGTATGACCGTGGCTACGGTGGTGGGTGTGTTCCTGATTCCCAGTTCTTACGTATTCATCATGCGCCTCTTCCGTATCCGGTTCAAACTCGCCACGCTGGAGGAAGACCCCGACGAAGTCGGCGCCCGCCAGTATCTGGCCGCACATAAGAATGACGAGTAATCAGAAACAACTTGACAAAATCAACCAACAAGCTATTATACAATCAACATGAAACGCGCGATAATTCTCGGTCTTGCCGGAGCCGCCGGCCTGGTGGCTTCCTGCTCCTTTGGCCCTATGTGGTCTGCGCCTGAGATGCCTGTTCCGGCGGAGTTCCGCGGCGCAGGTGTGTCGGACAGCACCATGGCTGATCTGCCCTGGCAGCAGGTGCTCAGCGATGCCCACCTGCAGGCGCTGCTCAACGATGTGTTTACCAGCAACCGCAGCCTGGAAGCCATGATGCACAATGTGGAGTCTGCCCGCCGCTATATCACGGTGGCCCGCGCTCCCATGTTCCCCTCACTGGGGTATCTGGCCCAGGGCAGCAAGGGTGCCAGTTCTCCCGCCACCGTTGCAACGGCGAATGAAACCACCATTCCCGCAGCTGGCGGCCTGAGTGCTTCCTGGGAGCTGGATATCTGGGGTAAGACCCGCAAGGGGATTGAAAGCGCAGAAGCTCAGGCTCTTGCCGCCGAGGAAAGCTTCAACAATGTGCGTATCTCCCTCATGAAGCAGGTGGCAACCGGCTATTTGCGCCTGATCATGCTGGATGAGCAGCTGAAGATTGCGCACGAGGCCGTGGCCTCCTACCGCGATTCGCTCAAGCTTTTCGAGAATCAGCTGGAAAGCGGCGTGGCCAACAAGCTGCAGACCGCTTCTGCCCAGGCCGCCCTCTCTGCCGCCGAGGCCCAGATTCCCAACCTGCAGATGCAGATTGCCGAAATGGAAAACACGCTTTCCGTGCTGGCAGGCCGTGCACCGGGCGCCATTGAGCGCAGCGGCAGCATGCAGGCCTTTGCCAGCGCCAGTGGTGTGGCTGCCGGTATTCCGGCAGATGTGATTGCCCGCCGCCCGGATATCCGCGCGGCTGAGCAGAAGCTCCGCGCTGCCAATGCAGAAATCGGGGTGGCCATTGCCAATTACTTCCCGAGTATCAGCCTTACCGGGCTGGCCGGCATTGCTACCCCCGACCTGCGCCACGGCCTGAGCCGTAGTGCAGACGGCTGGGGTATCGGCGCCAACCTCACCGGCCCGCTCTTCCAGGCCGGGCAGCTGCGTGCCAACGAGGCCATGAAACGCGATGCCTTCCTGGCCGCCAAGGCGGATTACGAGCAGGCTGTGCTTTCCGCTCTGGCAGAGGTTTCCACCACGCTGGTGCAGCGCACCAAGCTGCGCGACATCATGAAGAAGCAGGAACAGGCCGTGGCGGCCTACCAGGAAAGCGTGAAGCTTTCCAAGGCCCGTTACTCACAGGGCCTGGCCAGCTACTACGAGGTGCTCACCGCGCAGCAGGGGCTCTTCCCGGCGCAGACCCAGCTGGCTGCCTACCGTTACCAGTACGCCGCCTGCATCCCCACCCTCTATACCCAGTTGGGTGGTGGTTGGAAAACCAAGTGATGCCCGGTATCGTGACCGCAATTTTCAACCCGGCAGCAGAGCTGCCGGGTTTTTTGTTTGCGTGAGGGCCGGGTGGTGTGCTATCTTCAATGCCGTCAGGCACTATGGAAGAAATGTTCACATATACGCAGGGAGTGACGGCGGAGTTTCCGTGGTTGCTGCCTTTGTTTTTCGGCTTGTTCGGTCTTTGCGTCGGCTCGTTCCTGAATGTGGTGATTTACCGCCTGCCGCAGGGAATGAGTGTGAATGAACCGCGGCGCTCGTTCTGCCCGCTGTGCAAGGCGCCGATTCCGTGGTACCTGAACCTGCCGGTCGTCAGCTATCTGCTGCTGCGCGGGCGCACGGCATGCTGCGGTAAGCATTACACAGCGCGTTACTGCGTGGTGGAGCTGGTGTGCGGCCTGTTGTTTGCGGCGGTGGCGTGGTGGTTCTGCACGGATGATATCTTCACCCAGGTGCTGCTGTGCGTCTGGGCGGCGGTGATGCTGGCCTGCCTGTGCATTGACTGGGAGCAGATGGTGGTGCTGCCTTCGCTGGCATTGGTTGCTACGGTGGCAGGCGTGGCGGTATCGTTGCTCTCGCCCTGGTTCAGCGGGGAGGGGATGGAGCCGCTGCAGGGGCTCATGAGCAGTCTTTCCGGGGCTTTTGGTGGTTTTCTGTTGTTCCGCCTGGTGGCCTGGGTGGGTAAGTTTTTCTTCGGGCGTAAGCAGCAGGCCTATGATGCCCCGCAGGACTGGGTGCTGCGCCAGGCGGCAGATGGCGAGGATGTGGAGCTCATCATCGGCAGCGAACGCCTGCTGTGGAGCGATTTGTTCATGGAGAGCAGCAATCGCTTTGCGTTGACGGCAGCCTCCCTGAATGGCAGCGAGGCCGGGGAACTGGTTTTTTCTGTAGACGCGCTGACCCTGCCGGATGGCACGAAGCTGGAGCTGGAGGAGCATGAGGAATTGCGCGGCACATGCCGGGGCTATGCGGCACGGCGGGCAGCCATGGGCAGTGGTGATGCCTGGCTGGCGCTCGCCATCGGTGCGCTCTGCGGCTGGCAGGGCGTGGTGTTTGCGCTGGTGGGCGGCAGCTTTATCGGCAGTGCAGCGGCGCTGGTGGCGCGCATCGGGCGCGGCACGCCCATGCCTTTTGGCCCGGCGCTGATTACTGCGGCCTTCATCTGGCTTTTTTATGGAACGGAACTCTGCTCTGCCTATATGGAGTGGGTCGAAACACTGATCTGGTAACCATGTCTCTGCCGGATTTTTCTGCTTTCCCGCTGTACCTCGCCCCCATGGCCGGGGTGACCGACCCTATCTTCCGCACGCTGTGCAAGGAGGAGGGCGCTGATGTGATGGTGACGGAGTTTGTCTCAGCGGAGGGGGTGCTGCAGGCCTGGAGCCGCAACCGCCGTTATGTGGAGTTTGAGGATGCGCACCGCCCGCTGGGTATCCAGATTTTCGGCTCTGTGCCGGAACATTGCGCGGCGGCGGCCCGCATTATCGTGGATGCCATGCACCCGGATTTCCTGGATATCAATGCCGGATGCCCCGTGCCCAAGGTGGTGGGAAAGAATGGTGGCTCTTCTCTGCTGAAGGATTTGCCGCTGCTGCAGCGCATGGCCGCGGCAGTGGTGCAGGAACTGGGGTCTGATTGCCAGGTGACAACGAAAATCCGCATCGGCTGGGACCAGGAGCATATCTGCGCGCCGGAGGCGGTGCGCCGCCTGGAGGATGCCGGGGTGCAGGCCATTGCGATTCATGGCCGCACCCGCTCGCAGCAGTATGGCGGCAAGGCCGACTGGGAGATGATTGACCACTGCGCCTGCCTGGTGAGCATTCCGGTGATTGGCAATGGCGATATCTGCACCCCGCAGGATGTGCAGCGGGTGCGCGAGACAACGGCTGTCTCCGCGGTGATGATTGGCCGCGCGGCCATGAATGCACCCTGGCTTTTCCGCCAGGCCAAGGAATACCTGACGACGGGTACCGTGCCGGAACCGCCCACCCCGCAGCAGCGTATTGCCTTTATGCTGCGCCACACCCGCATGGCGCTGGAAAGCGGTCATTATGGTGATGAACTGGTGACGATGCGCGCCATGCGCAGCCGCCTGCTGGCCTATGCCAAGGGGATTCCCGGTACAAAGCCCTTGCGGCCTCAGCTTTCGCGCGTGGCTTCCTATGAGGAGCTCTGCAGCATCCTGGAAGAAGTGTGAATGCAGAATATTTAGTTAGCTCGCAGCCTCCCGGCAGCGCGAGGTATCGGAAAACGCTCTGAGATTCATCTCAGAGCGTTTTGATTCTTCCAGGAGCGGCGGGAGCCGCGACCAAGATTTCTATTCTGCATTCAGCATTCTGACTTCTGCATTCCCTTACATCTTAAACTGCTCGCCCAGGTAAATCTTGCGGGTCTTGGGGTCATTGGCGATTTCGTCCGTCGTTCCTTCCTTGATGACTTTGCCTTCAAAGAGGATGTAGGCGCGGTCAACAATGCCCAGGGTTTCACGCACGTTGTGGTCGGTGATGAGGATGGAGAGGCCATCTGTCTCGCGCAGGGAGGCCACAATGTGCTGGATGTCCTGCACGGCAATGGGGTCTACGCCGGCGAAGGGTTCATCGAGCATGAGCAGCTTTGGGTTTGCGGCAAGCGCGCGGGCAATGGTGAGGCGGCGCTTCTCACCGCCAGAAAGCTGGATGGACTGGCTCTTGCGCAGGCGGGTGATGTTGAAACGCTCCAGCAGCTCGTCGCACTTCTCCTTCTTTTCCTTGCTGGTGAGGTCGGAGCGCGTTTCGAGAATGGCCATGAGGTTCTCATTCACCGTGAGCTTGCGGAAGATGGATTCTTCCTGCGGGAGGTAACCCATGCCCAGGCGGGCGCGCAGGTGCATGGGCAGGCCGGAGACATCCTTGCCGCAGAAGTCAACCGAGCCGGTATCCGGGCGCACCAGACCTGCCACCATGTAGAACGAGGTGGTTTTGCCTGCGCCGTTGGGACCCAGCAGGCCAACGATTTCGCCGGCATGAACCTTGAAGTTCACGTTGCTTACCACCTGGCGTTCGCCGTATGATTTGCAGAGGTCTGTAGCTTTGAGAAGAATTTCCATAATTACTTTTTAAATGAAGGATTGTTAATCTGCTTCTTGATGTTGGTGGCGTGTGTGGAGTGCTTTTCGCCGGTAATGCTGGCGTTGTTGCCAGCATCAATGCGGATGGCAGCGCCCTTGCCACTGGCCACGTGGGTGTTGTTGGCATCGGCCAGGGTGACCTTGCTGCCGCTGAGCACTTTCATGCCGGTGGTGTTATCCACGTTCAGGAAATCGCCGGTGGCGCGGAACAGCCTGCCTGTGCTGTCCTTGCCTGCCACGGCCACATTTCCACTGGCGGTGGCGCGTACAAGGCCACCCAGCATTTTGTCCTTGCCTTTCTGCTCGCTCATGAGCAGGCGTACCGGGCCGGTGCACTGCATCGAGCCTTTCTCGGTGCGCACGGTGCAGCCAGATTCGGTGCTGGCCTCGCGTATGCCGGTGTAGTTGAATCGCAGCCCGGTGAACTTACCCTTGGCGGGGGCAGTGGCGCTTTCATCTGCTACCAGGTAGGCCTGCAGCGGCCCGGTGGTGGTCAGAATGGCCTTGTCGGTCTGCAGTCTGGTGGCACTGCCGGTCTCGAGCCGGTTTTCGGCACGTACCAGCATCACATAGTCCTGGCACTCGGCCTTGGTTGTGCCTTCGTCATTGAGGATTTCTGCGGAAAGCTGCGCGCCGTTCAGGCGGATATCCCCATTGCTGCGCAGTTCTACCGTGGCGGACTTGCCGGCAGCCGGCATGGCGGCCAGGCGGTTGCCGTTGTAATGGGCCACCAGCTCGGTATCCTGGGCGCCGGTAAGCAGGGTTTCTCCGGTGGTGAGGTCAGTTTCCACTATCTGGGCCTGCAGCTCACCCAGGCATTTGCGCGTGCCGGGTTCATAACGATGCGCCGTTACGTTGCCTTCGGCGCGGGCACGGGCAATGTCTCCGTACTGGGTAATGGCCAGGTTCGGCATGCCGGGTCTGGTTTCCGGGGTTTTCGCGCCCGCCTTGCGCGCCAGTACGAGGTTGACCGGGCCCGTGCAGCTGAAATCGGCTTCATCATCTGCCATGGCAATGCCCTCAGCGGTGCTGATGGTGCCCAGGTCGGCGCGGAAAATGACATTGGCATTGGCCTTGAATGTGCCGCGGAGCGAGGAACCGGGGGTGCTGCCCTGGCGGGTGTAGTGGCCGTTGATATCGCTGCCGCGCAGCTCGATATCACCGTTGGGCAGCAGGTGGATGCCATTGTTGGTGTTCACCTGGTACTGGTCATACACCAGCTTGCACGCCGTGCCGGTGAGGGAGCATTCGCCGCTCTGGCCGTTGTAGCACAGTTCTTCGCCATGGACTTCGGCAGCCGGGGCTTTCTCACCAGCCTTGCGGGTGGCAATGACCTGCCCGCGGGCGGTGGCGGTGTCGATGCCGTCGAACTTCAGCCCGGTGAACTGGCTCATGAAGCCCTTCTTTGCTTCCGGGGCAGGGGCGGTGGCGCGGAGCTTGATGCAGAGCATCTCGCTGCAGGTGAGCGAACCGTCCGGGTGGGTCAGGTTGCTGCTGCCGGGGGCGTACAGGGTACTGCTGGCTGCGTGGTAGTAGATGGCACCACCGCGTGTGCAGAGTTCTGATGTGCCACCCTGCTTATCTTTCATGGTCAGGAGAATCTGGCCTCCTTCCAGCAGAATGTTGCCCTGCGGGTCTGCCAGCAGGCGCGGGGCTTTGCCGGAATCTGCGGAGGTGATGTGTACCTCACTGTCGCCGTATTGAAGATGAATATCGCCGCCCTCGCTGGGGGAATACACCAGAATGGTGTTATTGATGGTGTCTGCCAGTGCGTGGTCAGCGGTGAGAGAGGCCGGAACTGCGCCTTCTGCGCGTTCCTCACTGGGGGCAGGGGTAGAGGCGGTGGCTGCCGGTGCTGCTGCGGGCGCTGCTGCTTCCTCGGGGCTGGGCGGGGTATCGCTATCGCTGTTTTTGTCAGCTGCGATTGCGGGCAGGTAAATGTGCAGCTGTTCTCTGGCTGCTATGTTGATACGTGAATCCTGCAGCTTCACATTGCCCAGGTAGATGATGCGGGAGCTTGCTGCATCGAACATCATACCCAGGTCGGCGGTTACTGTCGTGGTGCCGTTGGATTCGGTTGTTTCGGCCGTGGATGCCTCCGGGGCTGAGGCGGGAAGCTCTATGCCCAGCTCCTTCAGCTCCTCGCTGACCTGGGAGAAGCTGGCGCACCAGGTATCTGCCTGGGTGGCGGTGTCCTGCATGTCTGCCGTGTAATCAGCAGCGGCGCAGAATACGGGGATGGACAGGGCGGCAATGGCAGCTGCTTTCATCATTTCTTACTGCCTTTCTTTTCGGCTAACTTGGCGGTGGAGATGGTGGTCTTGACGGGGCCGTGCAGAAAACCCTTGCGGGTGCTGGTGTTGAAGATAACACCTTTGCCGGATGCAGAGAACCGCGGGTCCTGCACCTTGGCGTCTCCCGTAGTGCGGGCGATTTTGGTGGCAAAGTTGTACTCAACGCTGCCTGTTGATATGTCGGTCTGGTTCTCGGCGTCCGTGTAGAGCGAGGCGCTCAGCTTTTCCAGCTCCACTGTGGTTCTGGATTTGACGCGCAGCTTGTCTGCCAGCAGCAGGGCGCTTACCCGGTGGTTCTCGTAGCGGGGAATGGAGATGCCTTCAATCACCGAGCCCTCCGGCAGGAACTGCAGGGCAGGAAACTCGCTTGCGGCATCGTTCTTCTTCTCCTGCCCCCAGCAGGGCAGGAGAAGAAGTGACAAGAGAAGGATGGAACGTGTGGCGCTCATCATCAGATGGTGGCCATCTGCTGGCAGGCCTTGCGCACCAGCATAAGGTTGCTGAGAATCTTCTCCAGGTCCTTCAGGTATACCTGGTTGGGGCCGTCGCTCATGGCGTGGTCGGGGTCCTTGTGTACTTCCATGAACACGCCGTCAATACCCATGGTCATGGCGGCATTGGCCAGAACCGGGGCAAGTTCGCGGTCGCCGCCGGTGGCGCCGCCCAGGCCACCCGGGCGTTGCACGGAGTGGGTGGCATCGAACACCACGGGGCAGCCGAACTTCTTCATCCAGTACATGCCGCGCATGTCCACGATGAGGTTGTTGTAGCCGAAGGAAGTGCCGCGTTCGCAGAGCATGTACTTATCGCAGCCGAAGGCTTCCATCTTTTCGCAGATGTTCTTGCAGTCCCAGGGGGCGAGGAACTGGCCCTTCTTGATGTTGACCGGGCGGCCGGTCTTGGCGCAGGCTTCCAGCAGGTCGCTCTGGCGGCTCAGGAAAGCCGGTACCTGGAGCAAATCCACATACTGGGCGGCGTATTCAGCCTGCTGCTCGGTGTGCACGTCGGTCACCACCGGGCACTGGAGCTCCTTGCCGATTTCGGCGAGGATGCGGCAGCCTTCCTCAATGCCCGGGCCGCGGAAGCTCTTCACGCTCGTGCGGTTGGCTTTGTCGTAGGAGGCCTTGAAGATGAACTGCACGCCGAGCCTGGTGCAGATTTCCTTGATGGCCGTGGCCATTTCCCAGGCAAAAGCTTCGTTTTCAAGAGAGCAGGGCCCGAGCAGGAAGAAGGGTTCCTGCCCGCCGATAACTACGTTCTGGATGTTGAAAGACATGGCAAAAGTTGTTTCGATGCGTACATTATGCCCCAAGCCCCAGATGAAGTCAATGAGATTTCGCTCCGCGCGGGCGTAAAATTGCCTGTTTGAAAAATCTGCATTATACCACTGGCTTTTCCATTTTGCCCCGTCGCCAGCCTTGTTGATTTTCAGAAGCTTTTTAAAAGGTGTAGACCGTCAAATGGTTGTGTTGCCTTTTTGCGGGCATCGCAACCGGGTGCCTTTTTTTAGTGGCGCTTTCTCTGAATTACTTGTACCCTTTACCCAATCTGCCAAATGGGCAGAGTCCAACATGCTATGAATAAAGAAAACGAAAATAAGACTGATGGTTCCGTCTCTGACGTAAATGCCGCCGATGTTTCCAACATCACTCCCGAAAACGCAGCAGCTCTCGCTTCTGCCAACCTTAACTCCGGCACCGATTGTGCCACAACCTCTGATATGACCATGAATACCGATACTAATACCCATGCTGTTGCCCCTGCTTCTGAGGGCGCGTCTTTTGACCCCATTCTGTTGTCTTCCGGCAAGCCTGAAGATGCCATGGGGGTAGGCCCTATCACTCGTGAAGTTGGCGGCAATGGTTTTGCTATCACCAAGGCTAATGCTAGAATTCGCGTCAAAGTGACCGTTGATGACAGCGGTACCTTGATTCTTCGTCACCAGGTATCCCAGCAGGAGTTTGTCTTTAATGCATCTCTTCCTGATGGCGCATGGCCGCAGCTTAATAATCCCGATTACTGG
>JAFYRS010000184.1 GCA_017546845.1 Akkermansia sp. | reverse complement strand
CCAGCACCATCCGCGCCTTCCAGCTCGCCCTCGCATGCGCACGCGCCCATTGATGCAAAACCAAATTATCAGGAAAAACTAACCTTTTCCTCTTTTTTACCCAGCGTGTCATCACCCTTTTCCCGGATACAGACACAGAGTGTCGGCTCAAAATTAAACTTTTCTTAATAAAAACGCCGCAAACAGGCATCAAAACAGGAAATTTCACCTTCAATCCGTCTCGCGCGTTCGCGCGCGATACCCATTTTGCGTCATCTTTTTATCAAAACCAGCACGCGGACAACAAAAATTCTTGACCACCCGAAAAGCGCGAACAGATAAAACGCTTGCCAACGCCCCCCGGGCTGTGATACGATGCGCGCACGTCGCACCTGTTCGGGACGGCGCATCACAGAGTCACGTATCATTTCACTTTTTTTTCGTACAAATGAGCAACATCTTCAAAAAGGCACTCACGCTGGCTGCGTTGACTTTGGCAGCCATCACCGGGCTGCCCGAGGCACAGGCCGCCTACAACCCCGGCATCACCAGCCGCGGGTTCATACCGCCTGCAGCCCCGCGCCGCTCCGCAATGCCGGATCGCCGCCTCCCCAACCTGGGCCGCGACAAGCACGGATTCCCGTTCTACCACCCCCGCCAGCTCAACCGCGTGGTGCGCACCACCGCCTACACCCACTCCGAGAGCGACCACATCGGCTACGGACCCAAGAACGCCATCGGCACCTACCTGAAATACGGAGAACGCGTGCGCAGTGCAGCTGCAGACTGGTCTGTCTACCCGCTGGGCACCAAATTCAAAATCAAGGGCGAGCCGTACACCTACGTAGTGGACGACTACGGCAGCGCCCTGGTCGGCACCGCCACCATTGATATCTACCAGCCCAGCAAAGCGCTCATGCGCGAATGGGGACGCCGCGTAGTGGAAATCGAAGTCATTGAATGGGGCTCCTCCCGCCTGAGCATGGAGAAACTCTCCGCCCGCCGTGGCTATTCCCACTGCCGCCAGATGTACGCAGCCCTGCAGGAGCAAAGCCGCCACCGCAACACAGCCAAGCGCCGCTGAGGAAATCCCTGCAAGCCACAACACCTCTTCTTAAGCCCGGGCCTGCCTCATCCGCAGGCCCGGTTCCTTTTTTTCAATCACAGCAAGCCATGTCAGCACATGTGATTTTGATTGACACGCGGGGAAAATATGCATAAAATCAGCGCACCATGAAAAAGAGACTCCGCAAGAAGTATCGCGTTGGTGAGTTCAAGGAACTCTGCTTTGAATTTTCCTTTGAATACAAGGGCGATGTAGCCGCCGCTGAATGCGAGCAGTTCCTGCACGCACTCATCGAGGAATGCATCGAGGCCAATGGGCTGGATTGCGAAGGCAGCATCACGGATGACGGCTGCAGCATTATCGCCAAGGCTGTGGACCCCACCCAGACCAGCAACGCCCAGCGCGAAGCTGTGAAAGCCTGGATTGAGGCCCGCACCGATGTGGAGCTCAAGAGCTTCGGCGAGCTGCAGGACGCCTGGTACGCCAGCTGCTGATATCCCCCCCCTCCTCCGGGAACAGTTCCCAGTGCCCCCGGCAGGCGGCCTTGTAGCCTGCCCATCCTATTTTTCCTACTTTCAGCATGAACGAAAACGAACAACAGCCCAAGAAAGATGTCATCTATGCCAAGGGGCTCAAAGGCGTTATCGCCACTGAGACCGGTCTGAGCGATGTGCGCGGCGAGCAGGGTCACCTGCTTTACTGCGGATACGAGATTGAAGACCTGGTAGACCTCTGCAGTTTCACGGAAATCATCTACCTGCTCCTGAATAAGCGGCTGCCCAACCGCGAGGAGCTGGCCGGGCTGGAACAACGACTGCGCAACGACCGCGAACTGCCGCAGCCGATCCTCGATTTCTTCAAGACCGCCACCAAGACAGCCCGCCCCATGAGCGCGCTGCGCACGGCTGTCTCCATGCTGGGCATGTATGACGACCGCACCAAGGACCCCAGCCAGATGAAGGAAATCGGGCTTTCCCTCATTGCCAAGCTGCCGGTTATGGCCGCGTACTACTACCGCATCTGCCAGGGGCTTGACCTGCCCCCCATCCGCACCGACCTGGGCGAGGCCGAGCACTTCCTGTGGCTGCTCAAAGGCACAGAACCCGACCCGGCAGAAGCCCACATCCTGGATGTGGCCTACATTCTGCACGCCGACCACGGCATGAATGCCTCCACCTTCTCGGCACGCGTGACGGCATCCACCCTGTCCGACATGTACTCGGCCATCACCTCTGCCATCGGTTCCCTGAAAGGCCCGCTGCACGGTGGTGCCAACGAGGCTGTCATCGAGATGCTCAAGGAAATCGGCGAGGAGGAGAATGTCGAGGAATACATCAACCGCAAGCTGGCCAACAAGGAAAAGATTTTCGGCATCGGCCACCGCGTGTACAAGACGCTCGACCCCCGCGCCCCGCTTCTGCGCCGCATCGCCATCCGCCTGACCCAGACCATCGGCGAGCCGAAGTGGATCCGCATGAGCGACCGAATCGCCAAGATTATGCGCGCCCGCAAGAATCTGAATGCCAATGTGGACTTCTACTCCGCCACGGTGTACTACAGCCTGGGCATTCCGACCCGCATGTTCACCACGCTCTTTGCCATTGCCCGCTGCGCCGGCTGGGTGGCTCAGATTCTGGAGCAGCTGGAGGACAACACCCTGTACCGCCCGCTGGCTGCCTACAAGGGCCCGGACGACCCCTTGCTGGTGCCCATGCTCGATATGCGCTGATTTTAAAATCCCCGGTTCATACGAACCGGGGATTTTCAGGTACAAAGTACGAGGTGGGAGGTACGAAGTATGGGGACAGGCAGGCTGCGCCTGCGAAGTGAGATGGAGCACCGCATACTGCCCAGGCAGCAGCCGGACCGTAAGCCCTGCATTTCAATTCCTGTCTACTGCGCGCACTGCGCAGGAAGAATAACACCTCGTACCTCCAACTTCGTACCTCGTACTTATTCATCCGCCATGGTGGTATCCGGCATCGGCTCCGGCTCGGCATATTGCAAGTGAGGAGAAAGCACAAAGGCCAGGTATTGCTCATGCGTAGCATAGAGCGGGAAACGCATCTGCCTGGCCTCTGCTGAAACCGGGGTATGCGCCATGGCCCCCTCGGAAGCCTGCCAGCCCGGGTCGTGCGCGGCCTCTACCGCCGCCACATATGCCTCCCATGCCTGTTCGGCCTCCAGGAACAAGCGTCTGGAGCGTTCTTGCACGGCCTGGAAATAACTCATTTCCACGGCCCCGGGCAGCGGCACCCCCGCCACCAGCGCAGCGCCGCGTTCAGAGCCGAAACAAAGCTCCACCTGCTGGGCGCAGAGTTTCAAATACCCCAGCCACAACGTAGAAGCGCGGCCGGCAGACTCCGCCCGGGCGGCATCGGAGTACGCCACCTCGTGAGCCAGTTCCTGCACCATGAGCGGAGTAGACGGCGCTTCCAGCGCAGCGTCCTCCTCGCCGGATTCCAAATCCACCGTTCCCTCCTCGGCATCTCCAGCCTCGTGCGTAGGGAGTCCCTTGTTATCATCTTCCTCCGGCACCAGTTCCAGCCCCCAGGGCACGGCGTAGATGACCGCCTGAAAATCCTGCCGGTACTCGCGCTGCAGCTCCGCCCGGAAATGGGAAGCGCTTTCATTCACCGTATCGACATCCAGCAGACACCCGGCCATGCCCAGCTGCGCCATGCCGAAACGCATCTGCGCCTCATACGCGCGCTGCGCCGCTTGCAATGCAGCATAAGCAGCCTGGCGTATAGCTGTTTTTTCGCCCTCCTCCGCTTCTGCCGAATGCTGCCAGAGATTCAGCACGGCATCCAGTTCGGCGCGCAGAGAATCCCAGAACGCCTGCTCCTCGGGCAAAAGCCCGGTATAGCCCACGCGCGCCGCCTCAATGCGGCGCTTGCAGGCAGCGCGTTCGGCCGCAATGGCGCGGCGCTCCGCCTCGCTACGGGCCACACGCACCCGGGCATCCAGATACGATTGGAACTCTGCCAGGCGGGCATCGTAAAAACGGCCGGCAGCATCCTCCTGCGCCACGGCCAGCGGAGCCAGGGCGAGCATCAGAAACAACTGCGGCAGTTTTCTCATGCCCCAAGTCTACCACACCATCATGCCATGGCAAGGAAAATCCCTGTCCAACCGCCGAAACTGTGGCATACGCGGCATGATGCACCACTTAGCACTTCCCCGCATGTGCGCGATGTGCTAGAGTTGACGGCAACACGTTATGGATACCCCGAAAAACTACTACATACCCACCGTTATCGAGAAAACCAGCCAGGGAGAACGCGCCTATGACATCTACTCCCGCCTGCTGCTTGACCGAGTTATCTTCATCGGCACGGAAATCGATGACACTGTGGCCAATTCTGTGATTGCCCAGCTGCTCTTCCTGCAGATGACCGATCCCAAGAAGGACATTCACATCTACATCAACTCCCCTGGTGGTTCTGTAACAGCAGGTCTGGCCATTTACGACACCATGCAGTTCGTGTCCTGCGACATCAACACCTACTGCATCGGCATTGCCGCCAGCATGGCCTCTGTGCTGCTGGCCGCCGGCACCAAGGGCAAGCGTTTCTGCCTGCCGAACTCCCATGTGATGATTCACCAGGTGCGCGGTGGCGCCCAGGGCACGGCAGCAGATGTGGAACGCACCATCAAGTTCATGTTCAGCCTGGACAAGCGCCTCACGGGCATCCTCTCCCAGCACACCGGCAAGGATTTCGACACGGTAAAGCAGGACCAGGACCGCGACAATTACATGACCGCCGAGGAATCCCTTGCCTACGGCCTGGTGGACCGCATCCTGGAGCACACCCCGGTGCAGAAGAAGAACTAACCCCGGCCCCACATGGCAAAACAGAAGAAGATTTGTTCCATCTGCGGCGGTGCAGAAAGTGACGGGCGTCCCATGCTCTCGCTGGACGGCACCCATATCTGCTTCCAGTGCGTGGAAGGCATGACCTACCACATGTTCCGCTCCGAAATGGGCGAGGTGGCTGCTGACCGCATTCTTTCCCTCATCAAGGGAACGCACCCGGAAATCGTCCCCCAGGACACCAACGATGATTCCCCGGTGCTGGAGGTGGAGACGAAAAACCAGGACGAACTGCCCACCCCCGAGCAGATGCACAAGATGCTCGATGCCTATGTCATCGGGCAGGAACGCGCCAAGCGCACCCTCTGCGTGGCGGTGTACAACCACTACCTGCGCCTGCGCCAGCCCAAGACGGATGATGGCGTGGAGATTGAAAAGAGCAACATCCTCATGGCGGGTTCCACCGGCAGCGGCAAAACCCTGCTGGCCAAAACCCTGGCTAAGATTCTGGATGTTCCCTTCTGCATCGTGGACGCCACCACGCTGACGGAGGCCGGCTACGTGGGCGAGGACGTGGAAAACATCGTGCTGCGACTCCTGCAGGCTGCCGATATGAATGTGGCCAAGGCCGAGCGCGGCATCATCTACGTGGACGAAATCGACAAGATTGGCCGCAAGACGCAGAATGTGAGCATCACCCGCGACGTTTCCGGCGAGGGTGTGCAGCAGGCCCTGCTCAAGATCGTGGAAGGCACGGAATGCAACATTCCCCCCAAGGGTGGCCGCAAACACCCGAATGAGCAGTATATCCGCGTGAACACGGAGAACATCCTCTTTATCTGCGGCGGTGCATTCGTGGGGCTGGAAGGCATCATCCGCAAGCGTCTGGGTTCCTCCGCCATGGGCTTTGCCGCCGTGGAGGAAGACCGCGATGCCAAGGAATACACCGAGGAGGAAATCCTTTCCAAGGCCATGCCGGAAGACTTCTTCATGTTCGGCATGATTCCCGAGCTGATGGGCCGTCTGCCCATCTTCACCCCGCTGACCACCCTCACCGAGGACCAGCTCATGCACCTGCTCACCGAGCCGAAGAATGCGCTCGTCAAGCAGTACACCAAGCTCATGGCCATGAACAATGCGAGACTGAAGGTGGAAGAAGGCGCGCTGCGTGCCATGGCCAGGCAGGCCATTGAACGCGGCACCGGCGCCCGCGCCCTGCGCGGTATCTTCGAGAACCTCATGCTCGATGTCATGTACAAGGTGCCCAGCGACAAGAGCATCGACACCGTGACCATCACCGAAGATGTGGTGCTGGGCAAGGCTGAACCGAAAATCAAACGCCGCAAGGCAGGCAAGTAACACCTATGCTGGTACTGGGAATCGAATCAAGCTGTGATGAAACCGCCGTTGCCCTCATGGAGGACACCGGCAGCGGGCAGCCGCAGCTGCTCAGCTCGGTCATCTCCACGCAGATTCCCCTGCACCGCATGTACGGCGGCGTGATTCCCGAGCTTGCCTCGCGCAACCACTCCGCCAACCTCCCCGCCGTGCTGCAGGAAGCCCTGGAAAAAGCCGGGCGCAGCATTCACCAGGTAGATATCTTTGCCAGCACAGCAGGCCCGGGGCTCGTGGCCGCCCTGCTGGTGGGCAACACCGCCGCCAAGGCACTTGCACTGGCCGCAGGCAAACCCTTTGTGGCCGTCAACCACCTGGAGGGCCACATGCTCTCCCCCTTCATCACCCACCCGGCAGGCCTCGTACCGCACCTGGGGCTGGTGGTAAGCGGGGGACACAGCCTCTTGATTGATGTCAAGGGCCCGAGGGACTATACCCTGCTGGGGCGCTCCCGCGATGATGCCGCGGGCGAGGCTTTCGACAAGGTGGCCAAGATGCTGGACCTGCCCTACCCCGGCGGCCCGGAAATCGACAAACTGGCCGAAAAGGGCGACCCGGAGCGATTCAAGCTTCCGCGTCCCATGATGCACGAAGATCACCTCGACTTCTCCTTCTCAGGCCTGAAGACCGCGGTGCTCTACACCCTGCCCAAACTGGTAGAGAGCGGCAACCCGCATGACCTGGATGAACAGACCATGTGCGACCTCTGCGCCGGAGTACGCCAGGCCATCATCGATGTGCTGCTGCACAAGGCCATGAAGGCCCTGCGCAAGAGCCGCCACAAGGTGCTGGCGGTTTCCGGTGGTGTTTCCTGCAACAGCGGCCTGCGCCTCCAGCTGCAGCAGATGTGCGAACGCCGCCGCATCGAACTCATCCTGCCGCCGAACAGCCTGACCACCGACAACGCCGCCATGATTGCCTTTGCCGGCATGCTCCGCGCCCGCGCAGGCGATTTCTCCCCGCTCGACACCCCCGTCGACCCGAACATGAAACTTGCCGGCGTACAATTAAGGAAATAATTATCCACTCTTCACTATTCACTATTCATTCCCCCATGGGTTTACGTGAAAAACTGACTGAAATTCTGCCCACGCTTCTGCCGGAACGCGCAGAAGATGCCATCAAGGGCAAGGAACTCATCGCCCGCGTGCGTGCGGTGCTGGGGGATGCTTACTCCGACCACTCGCTGCGCTCGCAGTTCTCGTTCATTGCGCTGGACCCGGATTCGTGCCTGGCGCGTGTGGAAAACGGTCAGGGGTACTACCTGCGCCGTGAGGGGGATTCCCCGAGCCTGCAGAATGTCTTTGGCGGCAATGCCGAGGGCGAAACCATGCTGCACAAGGCCATGGCGCTGGCCGTGCGGCTATATGACACCGCCGGACAAGGCGTCTTTGTCTACCCGGTAGATGGCGAGGAAAGCTGGGGGCATCCGGATCTGGTGGCGGTGCAATGGCCCGCCGGCGCATGGGATGACGACGGCGCCTATATCATGGAAGAAGCAGGCGATGCACTCTCCTTCCGCGCGATATGCGTGGGCTTTGCAGACGATGAAGAAAGCTGCCGCCAGGCTTTCTTCCGCGCCCTGGCCTGCGGTCAGTGGGCGCAGGAAAGCGAGCTGCTGCTGCTGCCCGGGGCGGCCAATGAAGAGGAGCTGACCGACCTGGCCGCGCGCTATGGCGTGGGCATCCGCTGTCTGGATGCCGATGAGGATGCACTGGAAGCCATGCCCCGCGCCGATGAGATTTTCCGCCTGAGCACCGATGATGCGCGCACCCTG
>JAFYRS010000183.1 GCA_017546845.1 Akkermansia sp. | reverse complement strand
GGTGGGAGCGGCGGCATCGGGAACTGCTGCGGCGGGTGCCGCCAGCAGAGGAATGCCTGCTGCAATCAGAAGCCGGGAAATGCAGGATGATGAATTCATGAATGTAATGCTACTTATACTATCATCATGATACTCCATCCATCCGGCTGCTTCAAGTCAAAAAGGGGTGTTTGAGGGTGAATAGGGTGAAAAAATGCGGATTTCAGCCCAGAATCAGGCTGATAAGGCGCTGCATGTCCTCTGTGGTGTACCGTTGGTCAAGCGGCAGGGGGAGTAATTGGCGCGCCAGCTGGTTCTCTGTGTCCCCGGCTTGAGTCGCAACAATGACCTCCGGCCAGAAGAACGGGAGCGCGATTCCGGCATCGATGAGGGCATCCCGCAGCCCCGGAATTCCGCTCACCAGGGGATAACACATGGGGGCGTGCGCCGGGAAATCCGGCAGTTGCAGTCGGTTCAAACATCCGAGCGCCTGGTGCAGGGTGGAGTAGTTCTGCAGGCGTCGGGTGGCAGCGGCGGCAAAATCAATGCTGCGCAGCAGGCGGCGGGTCAGGTGGCTCATGCGGTATGGCGGTGCGGTCAGTGCCTCTTCCGCCTGCTCGCTGGCCGCCAGGGCTTCTTCTGCGCCGAATTCCAGCCGCTCCAGCAGGTGCAGGCTTGTATCGCTGCTTACGGCGGTATCGTGAGGCAAGTCATTCAGAGGGAAGGGAGCGTGAGCCACCCCGCCATCTGCCACCCCGCAGAATTTGCGCGGGCTGTAGAAGGTGGGAATACCGGGCAGCGGGGGGCAGTACAGAGCCGTTGTGGCATCCACAATGCAGCGCCCGGGCAGTTGTGCAGCGGCCTGTTCCACGGCATTTCCGGTAAGCCCGAAATAATTGACCAGGAGCACCAGGTCGTTCTGCCCCGTATCGGGCAGCCGCGGCTCCAGCTGCGGTGTGCAGGAATAGCGGCTCACCGGGATATGCAGCCGCGCAGCAGCCTGCAGCACCGTGTCGCAGATGAAGCGCGGTATCCAGATGCGCTCTGGCCGGGGATGGTGGCGCAGCAGGCATTCAAATGCGGCTCTCCCGCTGCTGAGCCAGGCGCAGCATTTGCCCTCGGGATAGGGGAAATTCCCGTATTCCGGCAGCTCCAGCCCGAAAAATCCACCCATCATGTCCTGCATACGAGCACACTTTACACTTGCGGTGCGGCAGCGTCCAGAAAAAAAATCTTGAAGAGCGCCAATAGCTCCGTTTATAATGCAGGCATGATGAAGCGCATCTTGCTCATGGTAATTTCCTGCTTTGGGGTGGCTGGTGCTGTACCCCTGCAGTTTTATATTGCACCGGCAGAAGGTATTGCTACCTGGGAGGCGCCCCTTGTGCGAGTAGATGCCGCCGCGCTGGCTGCGGCAGAACAGGCCGCGGAACGGGCAGAAAGAAACTACCAGCAGGGGCTGGGTACGGCGCTGGAGAGTGCAGAGGCGCAGCTGGCTCTTGTGCGCTTGCAGCGGCCGCTGTGGTGGTCTGAGGTCGGTGCAAAAATGCAGCGGTGCGATCTGTTTTCCGCGGCGCGCAAAGTGCGCAGGATTGTGGAAAAACTGCACGGGGACAAACTGGTGAGCGATGCGGCTCTGTACCAGGCGCAGCTGGATGATGCCTGGACCCGCGTGCTCAGTCTGGCGGGGGGCAGGGACGCGGAGGTCACCGCCGATAAATTGAAATGGGCGGCGGAATTGCTGGAAAAGCTGGAGGAACTGGTGATTGCCGGAGTGGAGACGGGGCAAAATGACCAGGTGGATGTGCTTCTGCTGAAAGCGGCCCTTGGTGAGGTGAAACTGGCTGCCTGTGCTCGGTATGCAGAGTCTCGTCCGGCTGCGCTGCGGGAGTTGCAGGAGACGTATGATGCCTTGGCTGAGTTGATGACAGCTCGCGAAAGACAAGGACTGTGCGAGGCTGATGCAGCAGAATCAGCCCGGGCGGCGGCTCGCCTTTTCCGCCGGGAGGCCTGTCTGGAATCCCGGGATGACAGCCCGGAGCAGGTGGCTGCGCTCAAGGAACGATGCGATGTTTTTGAGTCTCTTATTCCGCTGATTCAGCAGCGGGCAGAAAGCGGTACAAAGAGAGGACATCTCTTGAGTTATGAGGCGAAGTATGCCCGGTGGCATCTGGAGCGCATGCGGCAGGACTATGAGTCTGCTTGTAAAAAGCTGAAGAAATGAGAATTTTCCCTGTCCTGCTGCCCCTTTTGTTTCTGCCGACTGCCTGCCGGCAAGTGGTGAATGTGGTCAATGTGAAACAACTGGCCCCGGAGGTGGTGGCCTACGGGCAGAAGGAAGACGCATGGTATGAATATATGCCGCAGTATGCGCCGCACTTCTGCCTGAAGACCCGGTATTCCCTTGCGTGGCATGACCCGGAAATGCAGCTGTGCTACTGGCGGTTGTTGCATCCGGAGCCGCCGCACCGGGTCATCATGGAAGCCCGGGCAGACACGCTGCTGCTGCACCGCGGCTTTGTCTGGGATGGGGTGAGTTTCGGTAACACCATGCCGCGGGAGCTGGTGCCGAGCCTCCTGCATGATGCGCTGTACTACGCCCGGCAGGGCAATGCTCCCATTTCCCGGCGTGAGGCAGACCTGGTGTATCTGCGCGCTGCGCGCAAGTATGACTGCGGCAGCAGGTACACCGATTACCTGGGGGTGCGCGCATTCGGCGGCTTTTTTGGAAAACCAGAGGGGGTGATTCCTCCGTTGCTTGAAATCACAACCTCGGAAACACCCCCTGCGGCTTTACCTGCGGGCGAAAAAATGTTTATTTCACTTCAACGGTGAGGGATTCACCCTTCTTGAGTTCAAGCTGGGGGAAGAGGATGAAATCATTGGTGAACACTGCACCTGGTGCGGTGCACCCCGTGGCATTGCGCCCGGTTTCCGCCGTGGGGAACCAGACGGCACAGCGCTCTTTTGTGTCGTAATTGGCGGTGATGGTGAAGCACTTGGCGTTTTCCCAGGTGATGCGGTAGGGCGCCTGGGAGTGGGATTCATCCAGCTGGGCTCTCCAGGCGGGGTCGCCGTAGAAGGCCACCACATCGCGGTCATGCACCAGCCCCATGGTGTCCTGGGCCGTCTGGTTGTTCAGGCGGATACAGGCTCTGTATAATTGAGAAATAATGCTGCCGGCAGAAAATGATTCATCGTTGAACTGAACTTCCAGCAGTCTGGGGTTCAGCTCCGTGGTTTTGTGAAGAATGAACTGGTTATTCAGGAACCATGCTTCTGCCAGGGAGGTGCCGGCGGTGTTGCCGAAGAACGTTCCCAGTGTGCCCCAGCCGCCGGCTCCATACCACGAGGGAACCGTGTACCCGACAACCTGGTTGCAGGCGTAGGCGGAAAGGGCCGTCACGCACATGCTGTGGGGGCTGTTCTGCGCGTTGCCGAACAGGCAGTTGCCGACAGCCAGCCATACACGCTGGGTGGCATCGGGGGTGATTTCGCTGTGCGTTTCTGCCAGGTTTGCCAGATCGGCCGTGTCCCCCCGCAGTGCTTTGTGCAGGGGAGCGCCGAACTGCTTGAACTCCTCCCCCGGCAGCAGGTGGAAACGGTTGCCGTGCGAGAAGATGAGCCCGCGGCTGAACGGCATTTCCAGGTTGTATTGCGTGGCGTGGCTGGAGGTAATGACAAGCTGCGGTGCCTGGTGGGAGAGCTCGCCACTGAAAATGCCCAGCAGCTTATCTTCCGGGCCTCCCGCCGGATATGTGGTGGTGGTGGGTTCGGTGTAACCGCTCTGCTCGCGCACGGGGGCATCCGTCCAGTCGGTGATGCAGCAGCTGTGCTCAAAGCGCTCGTGGTTCACATTGGTTGTGCCCAGCATACGCTTGATGGTGAGCGGTTCGCTTGCCTTGGCGATGCGCATGGCATCGCTGGCCGTGTACCCTGTCACAATACCCCAGATGCAATCGCCCCAGGGGTCGTCATCTACCTTGCGGGCAGCGCGGTGCAGGTTGTTGACCAGGATGCGGTCCACCTCCTGCGGGCGCAGTACGCAGGCGGCATAGCGCGTGCCGGTGCTGCGGAGGGTTTTCACCAGTGCATCTTCGCTCAGCGCATCTAGGGTGCAGATGCAGGCCTCCGGGTACTTTGCCTTCAGCGTTTCTGCCACGGCGGCCCACTCGGGGTCTGCCATGGTGGTGCTGCTGGAGATGATGGTGTACCCGTCATTCGCCGGGGTGGTCTCCGGTTCCTGCTTGCTGATTTCTTCCTCAGCGGCAGCCTTCGGCATGGTGAAGAAGTAGTTGGTCGTGTCCTGCGGCCCGAATACCTCGCGGGCCAACTGCTGAATTTCCTCCAGTGTGATGCTCTTGACATCTGCCTCAATATCGCGGATGAGCGGCAGTTGGCGCGGGTCGCTCTGCAGGCGTGCCAGTGCGTTTTTCCAGTAGGAAGACGTGCGCAGGCTCTTCTGGGTGCTGGTAATGAGGGGGCGCAGGGCGCAATCCAGGTCATCCTGGGTGATAAGCCCCTGTCCCAGGTCATTCAGAATGGCATCCATGGCCGTGTTGACCTTGACCCGGTTGCCCACCACACCGGCGCTGGAGGTGGTGATGGTGGCGGCATTGCTCAGGGAGGCATTGGTGGTCAGTCGGACGCTCGGGGAATAGGTTTCGCCCAGCTGTGCGCGGATACCGTCGAAGAGTTTTTCACGCGCAATGGCGGTAAGCACAGCCAGTCGGCGGTTGCGGCGCTGGTCCATGCCGTCGCCGCAGGGGCGCACCTGCGTCACGATGGTTTTATCCAGCTCTGTGTTGTAGGGCAGGAACTTGCGCAGCCCCCACTTGACATCGGATACGCTGGTTTCATAGTCGGCCAGCGGGATGAATTCGCGTTTGCGGGCAGGCATGGCGCCAAAGGTGCGCTCCAGCACGGGCAGGATTTCCTCTACCTTGAAATCACCCACAATGCTTACCTCCATGGCACCGTGCTGCAGCCAGGGAGTGAGGGCTTCTTTCACCTGCGCGGTGGTCAGGGCTTCGAGCTCTGCGCGCTCCGGGGTTGTGAAGCGGGGGTCTGCTCCATACATGGCCTTGGGGGCTTGCAGGTTGTAGGCTCCATTAGGGGTGGTTTCGAAGCGGTTGAACATGGAGGGCAGGGCGCGGCGCATCTGCACCTCACCATCTTCCCGGTACCCCGGGTGCAGGATGAGGGCTGCCAGCAGCTTGCACTGCAGTTCGAAATCTGCCGGGGTGGTGTTGCCGCTGGCGTGGAAGCGGTCCGGACTGATACCGAAGTGGAGTCCTACACTGCTGCCGGCGAGTATTTTTTCTAGGGAGGTCACATCGTGCGCTTCAAGCCCGCCCATCCGCATGACTTGGGCAGCCAGGTTGGGCAGCCCGGGGGTGTGCAGAAGGCGCAGCGAACCACCATCGATGCTGGCGTTCACGCTGATATTGCCTTTGCTGAAATCAACCGGCTTGAGGTTCACGCGGATGCCGTTGGAGAGCGTAAGCGTGGTGATGCCCAGGTCTTCAATGGTGGCCTGCTGTTCAATGCTGCCCGGGGTGCCGATGGTGTCGTAGGCAAAGGGTTGCAGTTCTTCCTCAACGGGCGGGGTGATTTCCTTCTGCATGACGGCGTTGTATATCTCGCGCAGCAGAGCGGGGGATATCCCGCCTGCTTCTGCTCCGCTGAGCATCAGCTTGGCGCGGGCAGAGTCAAAGGCTTCGTTGAGCGCGCGGCGGCAGGAATCCGGGTCCTGCATTATCCGGGCAAGGCCTGCCTCAAATGCGCGGGCGTCTTCTTCCGGGGTGGTCATCCGGGTGTTTTCTGCCAGTGCATCAATGAGCTTGTCTGCCATGCTGGCGGCATTGACACTGCTCCAGCTGCTCTGGAAGCGGGCATAAGCGCTGCGGATGGCGGCTATGTCTTCCTGCAGTTCTGCGCTGGTGAATCCGTACTGGCAGGCGCGTCTCAGCTCGGAAATGGCACTGTCCATGGCGGCCTTCAGGGTTCCCGGGGTAGCCGCAAGGCCCAGGCTGAACATGTTGACGGTTTCGTAGGCATCGCTGTGCGAGACGGCAGCCTGCTGGAAAGGACTGTCTGCCTCACGGGCCATGCGGCCCAGGCGGCGGTTGAGCATGCTGCATGCCAGAGCCAGCGGCAAATCCTTCATGCGCTGCTCTATGGTGTCTGCCTTGGCCTGCCAGGGATTGGAAATGGTGAGCGTCATGCTCAGGAGGGCGCTTTCCGGGTTTTCTATCACGGCTTCCGTGGCACCGAGGTCATTCGGTGTTCCGGGGCTGATACGGGCAGCCGCCGGGGTGTCCTCCATGCTGCCGAAATGCTTTTCCACCCAGCTCCGGGCTGTGGCCGGGTCAAAATCACCCGTGACAATCACGGTCATGTTGCGTGCCACATAGTGGGTCTTGTAGTAATTGCGGAAAACCTCATACGGTGCGCCCATGATAACCTCTTCTGTGCCGATGGGCAGGTAATCGGGCAGGCGGGTGCCGGGGGCTGCCTGACGGAACATGGCAATGCTGGCGCGGTAGCTGGCGGAATCGCGTGCGTACAGCTCGCTTTTCACAATGCCGCGTTCGTGGTCAATGGCGCTGTCCTCCAGGGTGGCGCCATCGGCAAAATCGCGCATGATGGTGAAGGCAAAATTCACCGTTTCCTCATTCAGATTCGGCAAATCCAGCATGTAGACCGTGTGCAGCAGGCTTGTGTAGGCGTTTGCATCGCCGCCAAAGCCCAGCCCCATCTGCTGCATGGTGGGAATGAGTTCTCCGCGATTGAAGCTGCGGGAACCATTGAATACCAGATGTTCCAGCAGGTGGGAAATGCCTTTTTCGTGCTCCTGTTCATCCAGCGAACCCACGTTCACGAACAGGCGGACACTGGCGCGGCCCTTAGGCTCTGCTGTGGGGCGGATGATGTAGCGCACGCCGTTGGGCAATTCTCCTTTCACCAGTTGCGGGTCTTCCTGCAGCTCTGCAAGGGCTGCGCTTTCTGCTGCTACCGGAGCAGGGGGTGCCGGCTCCTGGGCGCTGAGCAGGGGGACACTCAGTCCAAGCAGAACAATCGGGAGAAGAGAATGGTATTTCATATAAAAATGCTGTGTTTATCTGTTAGGGACGCTTTTTTGCAGAAAAGCGTTCAAAGAAAATGTAGCAAGTTGTTCTCCTTTCGTCAAGTTTGCATTGCGTGTGTACCAGGAGGAGGCAATGTGCCATCATTGGGTTTCGTTTGAGAGGAGAAAATTGTCATGGGCGCATTTCAGCCTTGTGCATGCGCGCGTGCTCGTGGTTTAATGGTGGCACTATGAGTGCAATGGATAATCAGATTACCGAAGGAATGAAGACCGCCATGAAGGCGAAGGATACGGTGGCGCTGGGGGCTTTGCGTGGATTGAAGGCTGCGCTGCAGAATGCCCGCCTGACCAAGGGCAGTGTGACGGCTGAGCTGACGCCTGCCGAAGAGCAGAATGTGGTGCGCAAGCAGATTAAGCAGCGCGAGGACGCCATTGCGCTTTACGCCCAGGCTGGCCGCACCGAGCAGGTGGAAAAGGAACAGGCTGAAATCGGCGTGCTGGCGGCGTTGCTGCCCAGCGAGATGATTGAGGCGGAAATCCTGCCCCTGCTGGAAGCGGTGATTGCTGAGCTGGGCGCTACCAGCAAGAAGGATATGGGCCGCGTGATGAAGGAGATGCAGACCCGCACCGAAGGGCGTGCCCCCGGCAAGCTGCTTTCCCAGCTGGTGGGTTCCCGCCTGAACTGATTGTTCCTCCCGTAGCCATGTTCTGTGCCGTCATTGTGGCGGCGGGAAGCTCCCGCCGCGCCGGATTCGATAAACTGGCCGCGCATCTGGATGGTGCGCCAGTGCTGCGCCGCAGTGTGGATGCCTTTGTGGCAGCCGGTGCGGCGGCGGTGGTGGTGGTGTGTCCGGAAAGCCGCTGGGTGGAAACCGGGCTGGCCGCAGCCTCATTTCCGGTTCCTGTCAGCCGGGTGGATGGCGGCGCCGAGCGGCAGGATTCCGTGGCTGCCGGACTG
>JAFYRS010000182.1 GCA_017546845.1 Akkermansia sp. | reverse complement strand
GGAGCGGCGCACGCAGGAGCCGCTGCGGGCGGAGCAGGCCGATGTGGCCTTCATTTTTGTGGGCGGTTTCGCGGAGCCGGTGCTGCTGCAGTTCCGCTCCATCTACGAAAAGACCCCGCCGCTGCCCTGTGCGGGGAAGCAGCTGCGTGCCTATTATGCCTGGGAAAGCGGCACGGGCAATCTGCTTTTTCACAGCACCTGGAAACTGCAGCGCGATTTGCGGGCGTTCCTGGCGCTGAACCCGGCGGCAGATGTGGTGCTGGTGGGGCATAGCTACGGCGGCTCGGCCATCATGGATGCGCTGCGTGGCGTGGCGGATGTGCCTCACTCGGGCAGGGTTCTGGTGCTTACCGTGGACCCGGTGAGCCGCCGGGAGCGCTCCAAGCCCCGCGAGCGGGCCCCCCAGGTGGATTACTGGGTGAATACATACTGCTACCCCTACCGCAATGTGCGCGATATTGCCGCGCGTCTGGGGGGGCCGTGGCGCGAATGCCCGACGGCAGATGAGAACCTGCGTTTTTCGGCGCTGCAGCGCGATGCAGAGGGACGGCGCTATGCGCATGTGTACCCGGAAGCTTTGCTGATGGAGCGCCCCGCCGGGCAGGAGAAATCGGCCTATGAGCATTTGCTGGAGGCCTGCCGCAAGTTCAGCATCGGAACGAAGGAGAAATGATGGAACCGTGGAACGAACTGGAAGCTGCCCGGGCAGCGCTCATGGACCTGCAGCCGGATATACGCGGAGAGGTGAGCCCCGGTGCCCACATCCTGGGGGTGCTGGCGCTGGGGGAGGGCTCAGTGGTGCTGCCCGGCACGGTGATTGAGGGGCATGTGCGCATTGGCCGCGGCTGCCGCATCGGCCCGAACGCCTACCTGCGCGGTGAAACCAGCGTGGGCGATGGCTGCGTGATTGGCCATGCGGTGGAGGTGAAGAGCAGCCTGCTGGGTAATCAGGTCTTCGTTTCCCACCTCAGCTATATTGGCGATTCCATTATCCGCGATGATGTGAATGTGGGCGGCGGTTGCATTTTCAGTAATTTCCGGCACGATGCCGGGGAAATCCGCATGCCCTGGCAGGGGGAACTGCAGCCTACCGGGCTGAACAAGCTGGGCTGCGTGGTGGGGGCTCATTGCCGCATCGGTTGCAAATGAGTGATTCTGCCTGGCCGCGTGTTGCCGGAGGGAAGCCAGACCTACCCCGGAAGCGTGGTAAGAGAAATATGATTAGTGATTAGTGATTGCCTGGCGGGCATCATTATACATTCATTAATCACTAGTCACTAATCACTTTTGCCATTCTTTCTCAGGGTTCATGCAACTGGCGTTCCAGAACAAGCCGGAACCCGATGGTGGGGTGGCGGGTGTCTGCCGGGTGCGGGGTGCGGCTCTGTGAGCTGAGCTGTCCGGGGCGGAAGGAGGTATAATCGCCGCCGCGGGTTACGCCATAGCGCCGGAAATGGAAATGCTCCGGGCCGCCGTATTCCCCGCTCACCCATTCCTGCACGTTGCCTGCCAGGTCGTGCAGCCCCAGTGCATTGGGCGCAAACGAACCCACCGGGGCAGTGTGGGGAAAATCATCGATATACTGCGGAATGGTGTGGTCTGCGCGGAGGTGGGGGATGGCGCCGGTGTCTGCAAAGTTACCCGTGTTCGAGGCGGGCGGCCACTTGCGCCCCCAGGGGTATTCTGTGGCGCCGGTGGCGCGGTGGCGCTGGCGTTCATACGGGCTTTCGCCCGCGGCGTCTTTGCAGCCCACCATGTTGCTCCATTCCTCATCGGTAGGCAGGCGGTAGGTGTCTGTTTCCTCGATGAGCCCATTGGCTCGTTCCTGCCCGGTGAGCCAGGCGGCAAAGGCTTCTGCCTCGGCCCGGGTGACGTTGACCACCGGGTGGTGTTCGTTCTGGTCAAAACTGGTGGGGGGCGGCGTGGGGGCGCCGGTGTGCCGGCAGTAGTTGCTGTAATCTTCCACCCGGATTTCTGTGGCGCAGGCCAGCAGATTGGGCTGTATGGGCTGCATCTTGATGCCCAGGCTGTTAATCCATTCTGCCCCGAAGTTGACCGAATGGTTGGGCTGCAGGCGCAGGTTGAGCACCAGGTCCTGCGGCGAAAGACCGCTGCGGCGTACGGTGGAGTAGCCCGGCAGGCGGATTTCCAGATAGTACGGAGCAAGGGGAATGCGCACACCCTGCATGGGGGTGATGCCCAGCGGCATGCCGTTGAGCGATACGCTGGCCCCGGCCGGGTTGGTGTAGATGCTGACGGGGGTCTTCTGCACCAGCACGGTGTAGAGGCGGTAGCCGCAGAGGTCCGGTCCGGCTTCTGTGCCGGGTTCCGGGCGGGCGATGAGCGAATGGTCCCGCCCGATGGTGCCGGCTTTTTCGCACTGGCGGGTGAGCCACAGGGTGAACGCGCTGATGCCCTCCTGGGAGGTGTGGAGCTGGCCGCCGCTGACCGCACTGGGGTATTTAGTGGCGGCTCCGGGGTCTGCGTTCAGGAATTCCTGGAATTGGGCCGGGGTGACCGGGGTGGTGGCTTCGTGCACGCCGCCGGCCGGCCGGTAACGGGTTCCCTGTGCGTCCGTCCATTTTTCACCAGTGCGTGGCGGGCGGTACGGCAGCAGCTCTCCGCCCAGGGAAAGCAGGTTGCCCGGCGGTATGATACCGCTGGTGTGGGTGTCTGCGTACCCTTCTTTGCGCAGAATGAATGCCACGCGTTTGCCGGCCTGGGCTGTGATGGGGCCGTAGGGGGTTTCGTCCAGGTAGATGCCATCCTCGGTGTAGACTGAGGCGCCCGCGGGTACACTGCCCACGAAGTATTGGCCATGCTGGGGCTGGACGGGCGGCGGGGGCTCCGGGGTGGGGGCTGGGGGAGGCTCTGCAGGGGCGGGGTGTTTTCCCTGCAGGGAGTCGGCCGCGTTGCGCAGGCGGTCGCCCATGTCTTCCGGCAGCAGCAGGGTGGTGAGCCCCGCCAGCAGCCCGGTGCAGAGCAGGGCAATGCCTGCGCGGATGCCGCGTTGCCGCCAGGTGAGCTGCTTTTTGCGGCGTATGCTGGCTTCATCCCGCAGCGCTTCCAGCTTTTCAGCCATCATGATGGCGTTTACAATGGTGTGGCGATTCACCTGCGGGTCTGCCGCCGCGCAGATGATGTTGTTGAATTCAATCCAGCGGCGGTAGCTGGTGCCCTCCGGCAGGTGGGCCGGCAGGGTGGGGAAGTTGAGCCTGTCCATGCCGGTGGACATTTCGTAGAGCACTTTGGCCAGGGCAAAGACATCTGCCCGCGGTGTGCCGGGACCCTCGGGGGGGATGTACCCCTCTGTGCCTACAAAGCTACGCTGGTTGCTGTGAGCCACCAGCCCGGCATCTGCCAGTTTCACTCTGCCGTTGATGAAGATGACATTGGTCGGCTTGACATCCCGGTGGGTCAGTTCCTGTGCGTGCAGCCCGGCCAGCGCGCGCGCCAGCTGGCAGCCCACCTCCAGCACATAATCCAGCGGCATGGGACGGTTGCCATACTGCTGCATGTCGCTGTACAGCGTGCGCGGAATATAGGAACCGGGGTCGGTGTGCGTGCCGGTGTAGGCATCGTCTGCCAGTTCCATTACGTAGAAATAGTAGGGGAATTTCCCGCCGTGCTGGCCGATGTGCAGAATATGAACCAGCCCAGGTATGCCGCGCGCAATGGGTTCATAGCTCAGGATTCCGTCAAACTCGCGGATGAATACCTGTTCATCCGCAAAATCTTCGCGCCACACCACCTTGACGGCGCGGTATGCCCCTGTTACAGAACGCGCCAGCCATACCTCGCCGTATGACCCTGTCCCGATTTTGCGCAGGATTTCATGATCCGGCACCTCGGGGCGCGTATCCGCCGGGCGCAGAGAAGCACGCCTCGGCACTCCGCGTCTGCTGCGGGTGGAGGGAGATACCGCTGTGCTCTCTGGGTTCATGTGCCCGCCATTATACCACGCGCAGCGCGCGTGCGCAAGCCACTTTCTCGGGGCTCTTCTTCTGTGCAAAAAAAAGAAAAATTCATTTTTTTGCAAATTTGGCTTGCAATGAAAAAGTAACTGTGGTAAACTGCGCTCGCACCAATCAAATGCGCACGTGGCGGAATTGGTAGACGCGCTAGTTTCAGGTTCTAGTGAGTAACATCGTGATGGTTCGAGTCCATTCGTGCGTATCAGAAAAAAAATCCCCTTGCTTGAATGAAGTGAGGGGATTTTTTTATTGTATGTTGGTGGTGTTTGTGTCAGCATGGCGGATAATACGAAATATATACTTGATTTAACGGGGAAAAAGTAGTATTTAAGGAGATACCGAATAGCTTTTTATTATTATGTCCGAAAAATCTAGAACCCGCACATCATACGCGCCTGAGGAGAAAGCTGAAATCATTATGGCGGTGCTGACTCGCAAGACAACAATTCAGAAAGTTGCCAAGGAAAAGAATGTGGCTCCGACTCTGATTTCTTTGTGGAAAAAGCAGGCTGAAGATGCCATTCTGGAGCGCTTTACCGGCACGCGCCCTGGTCGTCGCAAGGTGGAGGCGAGCTCTGATGATGTGAAGGAGGAACTGCGTGTAGCCCGCATTGCTGCCCGCACGGCTAAAACCCGCGCTACCCGCCTGGAAGGGGCCCTCAAGACTGCAAAAGCACGGATTTCCGAGCTGGAGCAGGGAGTGCGCAACATGGCTGCCGCTATGGGGTGCAAGCTGGCCAAGGCCAAGCGCCCGCGTCGCAGTAAGGACTAAGGTGCCGGTGAATCGGCCAGCGGATTTTGTCATGATGCTGCTTTCGTGACAGAACGCTGGCTTTTTTCCGGTACTTAGACAGAGAACATCTTTCCCCGGGGAATGACCGGGGAGCTGATTATTTTTTACCTGATATATGAAAATGATTTTCAATAACTGGCTGGTGCGTACGCGCGCGCTTGCCCTGGCAGCGGCAGCGGCCTTGGCATCGTGCTCTTCCGTGAGCCAGGCGGAACCGGATTACGATATCATCGGCAAGCAGTTTTCGCTTGTGCTGCAGAATGCGCATTTCTCCCGCGCCCGGTTCTCGCAGGATATGTACCAGAAATTTCTGGAGTGCTATGTGCAATCGCTGGATGCCCAGCATCTTTTCCTGACGCAGCAGGATGTGGAATATCTCCGCAAACGCTATGCCAGCAGCTTTGGTGATTACCTGCTGGCGAACCAGACAACGCGCCTGGCTGAGGAGCTGTATGCCTATTTCAGCGCCCGGGCGCTGCCTCGCATTGACCAGGCCGAAAAACTGCTCCAGGAATACTCCGGGAAAATGCCCTCATTTGATTCGGACCGCAGCGTGCCCCGCAGCCGCCGCAAGCTGCCGCGCGCGCTGAATGCGGCAGAACTTGACCAGGTGTGGCGCGACCAGGTGGAGGACATGATTCTTACCGAGGTGCTCCGCCGCGAAAACCTGGCCACGCTGGCTGCGGCCAAGGGTAAGACCTCGCCCGCGGAGAAGGAAATGTCTGTGACGGATAAGATGCTGGCCCGCATCAAGCGCATGCGCAATGAGATTCAGGAGGCTGACCGCGAGGATATGGTGTCCTATCTGCTTAATGCCGTGGCACATGTGTATGACCCGCACAGCGATTATATGGGTGCCCGTGAGGAGCAGCGCTTCAAGGACATGATCAAGGCTTCCATTGTGGGTATCGGTGCCAAGCTGCAGTCTGATGACGATGGCTCCACCACGATTGAGGGTATTGTGAAGGGCGGTCCGGCTGCCAGGTGCGGCCAGTTGCAGCTGGGGGATCACATTGTGGCGGTAGCGCCGCATGGTGATGATAACTGGACGGATATCATGTTCCTGAGCATTGATAAGGTGGTAGACCTTATCCGTGGTCAGAAGGGCGAGACTGTGAAACTGCGCGTGCAGAACCACAACACGGGCGAGGAAAAGGTGGTGAGCATCGTGCGCGATGAAATCCCCATGTCTGAAGAACTGGCCAGCGGGCGCATCATTGATATGAAGAGCGGAGGCCGCACGTACCGCCTGGGTGTGCTCACGCTGCCTTCGTTCTATATTGACCTGGATGATGGCGACGTGCACTGCGCTGCTGATGTGAAGAAGATACTGCGCCGCATGATTCAGGAAAAGGTGCAGGGTATTGTGCTCGACCTGCGTTTCAACGGCGGTGGTTCGCTGGATGAAGTGCGCAAGATGGTGGGCTTCTTCACCGGGGCAGGCCCTGTGGTGCAGGTGAAGGATTCCCGCGCGCATGTGGAGCGCCTTACGGTGAGCGGCCGCCCGCTGTTCAATGGTGCTCTGGTGGTGCTTATCAATAAGCTGAGTGCTTCTGCTTCCGAGATTTTTGCCGGTGCCATGGCCGACTATGGCCGCGCTGTGATTGTGGGCGATGAAGCCAGCTTCGGCAAGGGAACGGTGCAGGTGCCCCGCGGTCTGGCTGACTATATTCCGTACTACATCCCCCGCGAGGGTTGCGGTATGATCAAGGTGACCACCCAGAAGTTCTACCGTGTGGGCGGCGCCTCCACCCAGCTCAAGGGTGTGGCCAGTGATATTGTGCTGCCCACGGTGACGGCCGGCCTGCGCATTGGTGAGGCTGAGCAGGATTATGCCATGCCGTACGATGAGATTCCCCGCGCCGGGGGATACGTGAAGAGCAGCCGTATTGCCGGTATCCTGCCGGAATTGATGGCGCGCAGCAAGGCCCGCACGGCCAAGGATAAGGATATGCAGTATACCCGCGAGGATATTGCACGTGCCAAGGAACGTTACGAGAATAACACGGTTTCGCTGAATAAGGCCGTGCGCCAGGCGGAAAATGCGCAGCTTCTGGAGCGCAAGAAGGCGATGGATGCCGAGCGCAAGACCCGCTACGAGCAGATGGCTGCAGATGATGCGAAGAATCTCACCATTTACCGCCTGAAGCTGGGCGACGTGAAGGCTGCCAGATTGCCGCTTGCTTCCAAGGATGATGACAGCGAGTACATGGACGAGAACAAGGACCCGGAGGATGAGTTGACGGAGACTCCTGAGTACCCCTCCAACCTTGACCCGGTGCTTCGCGAGTCTCTTCATATCGTGAAGGATATGATTGACCTGCCCTGATGGAGGCTGCCGAAAGAAGTTTCAAGCCTGCCCGGTTACCGGGCAGGCTTTTTTCGGCGCTGCGTCAGATTTTATGATTCCAAGCCTTGTGGATCAAGCTGAGCAAGAAAAGCGGGACTGGACGCAAGTCGTAGTCTAAGATACTAATTTACTATCTCTAACGAGATTTATGCAGGGTGGTCAGTTTTCTCTTTTGTCATAAAATCTGACGCAGCGCCGCTTTTTCTTGTAAAATGCGCCTTGAGGGTTATAATGCCGATATGCCTCTGTTATCACTGATAGTGCCGTGTTATAATGAACAGGAAACCCTGCGTCCTTTCATGAAGGAGCTTTACGGGGTGCTTGATGCGCTGCCGGATGTGCAGCCGGAGGTGATTCTGGTGAACGATGGCAGTGCTGATGAAACCCTGCCGCTGATGCGCGAGCTGGCTGCGGAATACCGCGGAGCTCGTTATATTTCCTTTTCCCGCAATTTTGGCAAGGAAAGCGCCATGCTGGCTGGTTTTCAGGCGGCCAGGGGAGATTATGTCGCGGTGATGGATGCCGATTTGCAGGACCCGCCTGCGCTGCTGCCGGAAATGCTGCGCGCGGTGCGGGAGGAAGGCTTTGATTGCGCTGGCACGCGCCGCGTTTCCCGCAAGGGTGAACCAGTTATCCGCTCCCTCTTTGCCCGGGCGTTCTACCAGCTTATCAATGTGGTGTCGCACACCCAGCTGGTGGATGGCGCGCGCGATTATAAATTGATGAGCCGTAAGGTGGTGGATGCCTTGCTGCAGTTGCCCGAATATAACCGTTTTTCCAAGGGGTTGTATGAGTGGGTTGGCTTCAGGACCAAATGGCTGGAGTTTGAGAATGTAGAACGCGTGGCGGGCGAGACCAAGTGGTCGTTCTGGAAGTTGTTCAAATACTCACTGGAGGGGATTGTGGCGTTCACCACCATGCCGCTGGCGATGGCATCGGTTCTGGGGATGCTCTGCATGCTGGTGGCGCTGTTTATCATTGTGTCGCTGGTAGTGCGCCAGATGCTGTGGCATAACTCGGTGGACGGCTGGACCTCGCTGGCTTGTATCATTGTGCTGCTCAGCGGTCTGCAGTTGTTCTGCGTGGGGATTCTCGGGCAGTATGTTTCCAAGATGTACCTGGAAATCAAGCGCCGCCCGCACTACATCGTGGCAGAGCAATCTGAATAAATTACTTGAGTCCTCCGCGAATGAGCCCCAGCAGGGCGACTGTGCGCGCCCAGTTTTCCGGGGCATCATCGCTTTCCGGGAACAGTCGGCCCTCTGGTATGCGGGCATAGCGCTCGGTGGCTTTGGAGTGGCTGAGCTCCCGGAGCCCCACGCTGAAGGTGACAGGGCCAAGCTGCATGAACTCGCGTGCCATTTCGTGGGAGCCGTTCCAGGCGTGCAGATGCACCCGGGGCAGGGTACCGCAGCGCGCCCGCTCGCGCAGGATTTCCAGCAGCTCGCTCCAGGCCTGCACGCCGTGCAGCTGCACCATGCGCTCGTGCCGGAAGGCGGCTCCCAGGTGTATGTGCAGCAGTAATCGCTGTGCCTCCAGGGTGGCGGCGTGTCTGGGCGAGGCATCCAGCCCGGTTTCGCCAACCCCGGCCTGTGGGTGGCGGGTGAGCCAGTCATCCAGCTCAAAGGCGAGTTCGGCTGCATCGGTTTCGTGGGCATGCCAGGGGTGAATGCCGAAACAGGGTATCATTCCCTCTGCTGTGGAGATGCGCTCCCAGTCAGCGCGTGTGACGGCGCAGAGGTAGCCCCCATGGGGGCCGGGGTGGTGGGTGTGGTAATCTTTCATGAGGAAATGAAGCCGTGTTCCCTGAAGCTGTAATAGGGCGGGTGACTGGTGCCGATGATGAGGTGGTCGAGCACGGGGATATGAAGGGCCTCGCCGGCATTGATCAGTTCGCGGGTCAGTTCGCGGTCCAGCTTGCTGGGGGCGGGGTCGCCGCTGGGGTGGTTATGCGCCACGATGATGCTGCTGGCATTGCTGATGATGGCCTCCCGGAAGACATCGCGCGCGTGTACCAGCGTGCGGTTGAGTGTGCCTTTGGAGATGTTGCTGCGGCGGATGAGATGCCGGTGTGTATCCAGCATGAGCACGACGAAATGCTCCTGCTGCTCGTAGCGTAAATCACCCGCAAGGTATTCGTAGACGGCTTGAGGGGTACTCATGTCGACGCGCACCAGGTTTTCCTTCGTGGCGCGGTGACCCAGTTCGAACACGGCGGCCAGCGTGGCGGCTTTGGCACTGCCTATCCCTTTGCAGCAGCGGGTGATTTCGCGCGCTTCCATGCGCCCCAGCGCAGTGAGCGAGCCCGCGGCACGTTTGAGCCTGGAGGCTAGTTCCAGCACGTTGCAGCCTTTGAGCCCGGTGCGCAGGAAAATGGCGATGAGTTCTTCATCGCTCAACGCGGCGCGCCCCCGCTGAATCAGCTTCTCGCGCGGACGCTCGTCTTCTGCCATATCTAGCAGTTTCTGGCTGGTTAGTTCCATAAGCTGCTTCATTGTACACAAAATCATATCATCTGTGAAGTGAAAACGCTTTGGCACGAATTATTTGCTTGCGCTGGGCTGGATGTCTGTGTACAATGACCGCGGCTCGTTTTTGTTGATTTTGCGGCATCAATGGGCACTGCAGGGCAGGAAGTACGTAATCCTGCGCTGCAAAACCAAAGGAGGCAGTGGCCGGTTCCGGCCTCCGGCGGCGCAGATGGAACCGGCATTCAGAAGAGAAAGAAAATAAAAAATGAGTATACATTCCGTTACTTGTGCCGTTGGCACAAACCCCATCACCATTGAAACGGGCAAGCTTGCCCTTCTGGCCGATGGCGCCGTTACCGTCCGTTGTGGTGATACTGTGGTGCTGGTCACCGTTGTGAGCGCTACCAAGATCAAGGAAGGCCAGACCTTCTTCCCCCTTTCGGTGGAATATAAGGAAAAGGCTGCTGCTGCGGGTATGTTCCCCGGTGGCTATTTCAAGCGCGAAGGCCGCCCCACGGAGAAGGAAATTCTGACCTGCCGCATGACGGACCGCCCGCTGCGTCCCATGTTCCCCAAGGGCTATTTCTACGATACGCAGGTG
>JAFYRS010000019.1 GCA_017546845.1 Akkermansia sp. | reverse complement strand
GTTCACCATCACGTTGTCATCGGCGGGTACCTTGCCTTCGGCCACGGCGGTCATTTCGCCGTGGATGCCAATCATGGCTTCGATGAAGCGGTCGAGCTCAGCCTTGCTTTCGGACTCAGTGGGTTCTACCATGAGGGTATCGTGCACCGGGAAGCTCATGGTGGGGGCGTGGAAGCCGTAGTCCATGAGGCGCTTGGCCATGTCGTCCACGGAGAGGTGGCTCTTGCCGAGCATGATGGTGGTGTCGAGGATGCACTCGTGGGCCACCAGGCCGCCCTCGCCCGAGTACAGGGTCGGGAAGTAGTTCTCCAGACGCTTGGCGATGTAGTTGGCGTTGAGGATAGCCATCTGGGCGGAGAGCTTGAGTCCCTCGTGGCCCATCATGGCCAGCCACATCCAGGTGATGGGGCAGAGAGCGGCAGAACCGTACTCGGCAGAGGAAACGGCAGCGGTCTTCTGGGCATCACCGGAGATGCAGTGGTCCGGCAGGTAGGGGGTGAGGTGCTCGGCGCAGCAGATGGGGCCCACGCCGGGGCCACCGCCGCCGTGCGGCATGGCAAAGGACTTGTGCAGGTTGAGGTGGCACACGTCCGCACCGATGGTGCCGGGGTTGGTGAGGCCGATCTGGGCGTTCATGTTGGCGCCGTCCATGTAGACCTGGCCACCGTTCTCGTGGATGATGCGGCAGAGGTCGGCCACGCCGCTTTCGTACACGCCGTGGGTGGAGGGATAGGTGACCATGAGGGCGGCCAGGTTGTCGCGGTGGGCTTCGGCCTGGGCCTTGAGGTCGGCAGCGTCGATGTTGCCCTTCTCGTCGCACTTCACCGGCACCACCTCGAAGCCGGCCATGGCGGCGGAGGCGGGGTTGGTGCCGTGGGCGGAGTTGGGGATGAGGCAGACGTTGCGGTGACCCTGGCCCTGAGCCACCTGGTAGCGGTGGATGGTGAGCAGGCCGGCGTATTCACCGGCAGCGCCGCTGTTGGGCTGCAGGGACACACCGTGGAAACCGGTGACGGTGGCGAGCCACTGCTTGAGCTGTTCGAGCATGGCGCGCATACCCTGGCACTGGTCCATGGGGGCAAAGGGATGCAGCGTGGCAACCTCCGGCCAGGTGATGGGCATCATGATGGCGGCGCAGTTGGCCTTCATGGTGCAAGAACCCAGCGGAATCATGGCTTCGTTGAGCGCGAGGTCCTTAGCCTCCAGGCGGTGGATGTAGCGCATCATCTCGGTCTCGGAGTGGAAGAGATTGAAGCATTTTTCCGTGCAGAACGCGCTGGTGCGGGTGAAGGCGGCGTCCCAGGTGGGGCCTTCGGGCATGCACTTGCAGCAGGGCTTCTCCATGCCGAGAGCCACGCAGAGAGCCTTCACGTCGCAGCTGGTGGTGGTTTCGTCGAAGGAGACGGAGATGGTATCGGCATCCACCAGGCGGATGTTGTAGCCTGCTTCCAGGGCAGCGGCCACCATATTGGCAGCCTTGCCGGGGCAGCTCACCTGCACGGTGTCGAAGTAGTTGGTCACGGGCAGAGCATAACCAGCCTTGGCAGCGGCGGCAGCAAAGCCGGCGGCCAGCTGGTGGGCGGTGAGGGCCACCTGCTTCAGGCCCTCGGGGCCCTGGTACATGGCGTAGAAGGTGCTGAGCAGGGCGGTGAGCACCTGGGCGGTGCAGATGTTGGAGGTAGCCTTCTCGCGGCGGATGTGCTGCTCGCGGGTCTGGAGAGCCAGGCGGTAGGCGGGCTTGCCGTCCTTATCCACGGACAGGCCGATGTAGCGGCCGGGCAGCTTGCGCTTCAGCGCATCGGTGCAGGCCATGTAGGCGGCGGCGGGGCCACCGTAGCCCATGGGGATACCGAAGCGCTGGGTGGTGCCCACACAGACATCGGCACCAAACGCACCCGGTTCCTTCAGCACGGTGAGGGCCAGCAGATCGGCCGCCACCACGCAGAGCACCTTGGCAGCGTGGCACTTGGCGAAGAACTCAGTATAATCCTCGATGCTGCCGGCATTGTCCGGGTACTGCACGAGCACACCGGCGAGGGTCGGGATGGAGGCGGGGTCGAAGCTCTTCCAGTCGCCCACCACGAGGTTCACGCCCGTGGTCTCGCAGCGGGTGCGGATAACATCGATAGTCTGCGGGAAGCAGGTATCAGCCACGAAGAAGGTGTCGCTCTTGCGCTTGGAGTCGATGCAGAGATGCACAGCCTCGGCTGCAGCCGTACCTTCGTCCAGCATGGAGGCATTGGCCACCGGCAGACCGGTAAGCCCGGCAATCATGGTCTGGTAGTTCATGAGCATCTCCAGTCGGCCCTGGGCGATTTCCGGCTGGTAGGGAGTGTAGGCGGTGTACCAGCCCGGGTTCTCGTACACGTTGCGCTGGATGACAGCGGGCATGTAGGTGCCGTAGTAGCCCTGGCCGATGAGGCTGTGTACGGGCTTGTTGGCAGAAAGCACCTGGCGCAGGGCATCCAGAGCCTCCTGCTCTGCCATGGGGGCGGGCAGGTCGAGCGGGGCTTTCAGGCGGATATCAGCCGGCACGATGGTGTCGGTCATTTCATCCAGGCTGGAGAAACCGATGACCTGGAGCATTTCCTGCAGCTCGGCACCGGCAGAGCCCAGGTGGCGGGGTGCAAAGGGAGTCTGTGCGGTAATCATAGTCGTTATCTCTACGCTATTTGTTCAGAAAACAGAAAAGGCCGCATCCCTGCTGTGAGGAATGCGGCCGGAAGTCGCTTTACTTGCAGAATTCCTCGTAAGCGGCGGCATCCATCAGCTCGTCCAGCTCGGAGGGGTCATCCAGCTTAATCTTGCAGATCCAGCCAGCGCCGATGGCATCGGAGTTCACGGTGCCGGGCTCGGCATCCAGGGCTTCGTTCACCTCTACCACTTCGCCGGAAACCGGGGTGTACACATCGGAGGCAGCCTTCACGGATTCCACCACGGCGATGCTGTCGCCCTTGGAGAAGGTGTCGCCCACGGAGGGGAGGTCAACGTACACCACATCACCCAGTTCGGACTGGGCGTGGTCGGTGATGCCGAGGGTCACGATGCCGTCCACAACGGGGCTGATCCACTCGTGCTCTTCAGAGTACTTGTATTCTACGGGATTGCTCATAGTATGATAATGGGGGGATTGAGATTTACTTTTTAAGGAAGGGTTTCTTGACGATGATGGCGGAAACGGCCTTGTTGCGGACAACGATGTTCACCTCAGTGCCGACCTTGCCGAGGGCGGCGGGAACATAGGCCATGCCGATGCCCTTGCCCAGGGAGGGAGAAAGCACGCCGCTGCACAGCTCACCCAGGGGCGTGCCGTCCGGCAGCTGCACTTCGTAACCGTGGCGGGGGGGAGCACCCTTGCCGGTGTATTCGATGGCCACCAGGGCGGTGGGGCGGCCCTCTGCCTTCTGGGCGCGAAGCACATCCACACCGATGAATTCCTTGGTCAGGTCGCAGCACCAGGAAAGGCCGGCTTCAAGCGGGGTCTTCTCCGGGGAGAGGTCGCTGCCGTTCAGGGAGTAGCACATTTCGAGGCGCAGGCTGTCGCGTGCACCCAGACCGCAGGGCTTGGCGCCGCAGTCCATCACCTTCTCGAACCACTTGACGCCCTGCTCTGCCGGGCAGAAGAATTCATAGCCGTTTTCGCCGGTGTAGCCGGTGCGGCACACCACCACGGCATCGCCGTCGCACTCGAACATGAGGATACCATTGCGCACGGGAAGCTGCACACCGGGGCAAAGCTTGGCGAACACCTCCTCGCAGGCGGGGCCCTGCACTGCCAGGCCCACATACTCCGCGCTCTTGTTCACCAGGGAAATACCCTCAGGCTTGTGAGCGGTAAGCCAGGCGTAGTCCTCATCAATCATGGAGGCATTCACCACCACAAAGAAGTTATCCTTGCCCAGCTGGTAGATGATGAGGTCATCAATGACGCCGCCCTTTTCGTTCAGCATGATGGAGTACTGGCCCATGCCGTCCACCAGTTTGTTCAGATTGTTGGTGAACATGGAGTTAAGCCACTCCGTAGCCCCCTCACCGCTGACCAGGAACTGGCCCATGTGGGAGATATCAAACACACCGCAGGCGCTGCGCACGGTGTTGTGCTCATCAATAATACCCGTGTACTGCACAGGCATGTTCCACCCTGCAAAGGGTACCATCTTGGCTCCGAGAGCCACGTGCTTGTCGCACAAAGGCGTGCACTTGATAGAGTCGGCGTTCATACTGTCGGGAATTGTACCCCCGGCGCACCATAAGTCAAGCAAGGAAGACGACACCCACCCTACTTTGCACGCATACTGACACACATGCCGGGTAATATTGTGACAATTTCGCCAGATTTGGGAATTTTCTTGAAATCGCCGTGCCAACATGATAGAGTCAGCCTGACTTTATATGGACACGACATACTACGTGATTTACGGTATGCTTCTGCTGCTGTCAGTCTTCGGTCTGGTGGTAGGCGTAAGCAATGACGCATGCAACTTCCTGAATTCCTCCATCGGCAGCAAATCCGGCACCTACACGGGCGCAGTAGCCGTGGCCGCCATCGGTGTGCTGCTGGGCGCCTCATTCTCCAGCGGCATGATGGAGATTGCCCGCAGCGGCGTCTTCATTCCCAGCATGTTCAGCTTCCATGAAGTGATGCTGCTCTTCCTGGCCGTCATGGTGGCCAACGTGATTCTGCTGGATATCTTCAACACCCTGGGGCTGCCCACCTCCACCACCGTCTCCCTCATCTTCGCCTTGCTGGGCTCCGCCCTCGGCATGGCCTACTTCAACATCGGCGACGGCCCCGGCTCCCTGGCAGATTACATCAACACCGATAAGGTATTCTTCATCGTCTCCGGCATTTTCTGCTCGGTGGCCATTGCGTTCACCGTGGGTACGGTAGTCATGTGGTTCTCCCGCCTGCTCTACACCTTCCACTACCAGCGCATGTACCGCCTCATCGGCCCGTTATGGTGCGGCTTCGCCTTCACCGCCATCACCTACTTTGCCGTGTTCAAGGGGCTCAAGACCAGCCCGGTCATGAAGGGCGAATTCATGGATATGGTGGATGCCAACCTGGGTCTGGCCATTGCCATCGCCTTTGTGGGCTGGACCATCATCGCAGCCGTGCTGCAATACGGACTCAGGATTAACACGCTGCGCATCACCGTGCTCGCAGGCACGGGCGCACTGGCTCTCGCCTTCGCCGGTAACGACCTGGTGAACTTCATCGGCGTGTTCATGGCCTCCCAGACCTCCATGGAACTGGCGGAGGCACACCTGGCCGTCGGTGGCGACCTGGCCACCTTCAAGATGGGTGGCCTGGCCGATGTGCAGCAGCAGGTGAACATGCTCTGGCTGGTGGCTGCTGGTCTGGTCATGGTCACCACGCTCTTCTTCTCCAAGAAAGCCCGCAAGGTAACCGAAACAGAACTCAAGCTCTCCTCTGCCAACACCGGCAAGGAACGCTTCGGTTCCTGCAGCGCCGCCCGCACCATGGTGCGTTACACGCTCAACACCAAGCGATTCTTCGAACGCATCACCCCCATGAGCGTTCAGAACTTCATCTCCAGGCGCTTTGCTCCGCTGGCTCCGGAGGAAGAAACAGGCGCCATTTATGACCAGGTGCGCGGCTCCGTGAACCTCACCGTCTCTGCCCTGCTCATCTCCGTGGCTACCAACCTGCAGCTGCCGCTTTCCACCACCTATGTGACCTTCATGGTGGCCATGGGCAGCTCCCTGGCAGACCGCGCCTGGGGACGCGACAGCGCCGTATACCGCATCACCGGCGTGCTCACCGTTATCGGCGGCTGGTTCCTCACCGCCCTGGCAGCCAGTCTTGCCGCCTTTGTCGTGGCCATCGTCATGGCCTACGGCGGCTTCTGGGGCATGGTGACCATGCTGGTCATCGCCGGTGCCATCCTCATCAAATCCACCTTCTTCACCAACAGCGCCAAGGAGGAAATCCGCCTCATCAACATGCAGAGTGATGCCGCCGTCAAGGACTTCGGCAAGGCCGCCAGCGGCCGCCTTGGCCGCATGGTCGGCATCTACAACGCCATGGTCAAAGCCCTGCTGGACGAAGACCGCGAAGCCCTGAAGCGCCTGCGCAAGAAGAGCCGCACCCTGAAGCGCGACCTCGAAGTGCTGCGCGAAAACGAAGTGCTGCCCACCCTGCGCACCCTGCCCAAGGAACTGGCAGACCGCGGCCAACTGGTGTTCCGTATCACGGAAATCTCGCTCAACACCTGCGAACGCCTGCTCACCCTGGTGAAGGCAAGCTACAACCACATCGACAACAACCACCAGGGCCTCAGCAAGGAACAGGGTGATGACCTGCTCGCCCTCACCAACAAGATTGGCCGCTTCTACCCGGATTTGACAGACATGCTCAAGGCTGGCAACTTTGCCGGTATTGACGCCCTGCTCGAAGACCGTGACCAGCTCAGCGAAGACTTTGCCGACTGCATCACGCGCCATCTGATGCACAACACCACAGATGAAAGCGGCATGCGCAACGGCATCCTCTACCTCACCCTGCTCAACGAAACGCGAGCCATGATCAGCCATGCCTTCGCTCTCATTGAACGAGTGAAGGAAGTATACGAAGACTGATTTCATCCATTCACCCATCCCCGGTTTCCTGCGGAAACCGGGGATTTTTTATACTCTGAAACACCGAAATTTCTTGACATTAACGCATGCAGGAGTTAGGCTCTAGATACTATGAGTGAAGATGCAACCTGCAACGTCATCTGCCTGAAGTGGGGCACCCGTTATCCCGCGGCCTACACTAATACCCTCTACCGTTCTGTCAAGAAACACCTGCACCGTCCTTTCCGTTTTGTCTGCGTCACGGATGACCCCACAGGTCTTGATGAAGGCATTGATGCCCAGCCCTTCCCTCCGAATCCGGGGTACAAGGATGAGAGAAAATGGCCGGGAATCTTTTCCAAGCTGGCCATCACACAGGATGGTTTTGCCAATCTGAAAGGGCCGACCCTGTTCCTGGATGTTGATGTCGTCATCATGGATGACATTGACTGCTTCTTCGACTATAAGCCAGGAGAAAACTGCATTATCCACAACTGGATTGAATGGCATAAAACATTATTCCGCAAACGTCCGAATATCGGCAATTCCTCCATTTACCGTTTTGAAGCAGGAAAGTCTGGCTACATTTACGAAACCTTCATCCGTGAGTTCGACCGCGCTCATGATAAAACCCAGTTCCCGACCGAACAGGCATTCCTCACCTACGCCATGAAAAAAGTGAACTGGTGGCCGTACGACTGGGCACACAGTTACAAACGCTGCTGCCGTCCCATCTTCCCGCTCAATCTGTTTGTAGCCCCGAAACCTCCCAAAACCAAGATTCTGGTCTTCCACGGCAGCCCTGATCCCGACCAGGCAGTTGTTGGTTTCGATGATGGTAAAGCCCACCATAAAGTGCTCCCCGCACCGTGGATTGAAGATTACTGGAAACTCTAATTTTCCGCACCCATGCTCAAACTGGACCGCATCATCAATAAAGGAGCAAGAAGGCTCTGCATGGTTCACCCCGAAGACCCTGGTAAATGCGTCAAGGTGGCGATGTGGTATCGACATATCCCCCAACTCAAACGAGATCTGGACGCCTATAGAGCTGTCAAGCCCATATTGAAAGACTTCATCCCCACGTATGAGGAAGAATTCGTACCGACAAACCTTGGCCCCGGACTTGTTTGCGAAGTCATCAAAGATGACGATGGAGAACCTTCCCGCATGCTCTCAGAATGTCTGGAAAAGGGACTTGCAGACAAAAGAACGCTCGCTCAACTTGCCATCTTTGCCAGACTCGTAATGGAAAACGGCATTCCATTCTACGACATGAACCCGAATAACTTTCTGGTTCAAATCAAAAATGGAAAGCAACGGCTTCTATACATTGATCTCAAATACTACAATGATTACAAGCCTTGGATTTACCTTCATCTCGAAAAGTTCATACCGGCACTTTCCAGAATGATAGTCAAACGACGCCTGAAACGACTTTTCCGTAAAATTGAGGCATACAAGAAAAGAACAGGATTGTAATCCCCCTTTCTTCACCAGTACCCCACACAAGC
>JAFYRS010000181.1 GCA_017546845.1 Akkermansia sp. | reverse complement strand
GTCACTTCGCCCAGGAAAATCTTCCAGGCGCGGCGCACCAGCTCCTCCTTGTCCACCTGCGGGGTGGCCTGGGGCTGCTGTTGCTGCTGGCCGTTCTCACGGTTGCGGTTGCGGTTACGGCGGCGCTTGCGGCGGTTGCCGGAGCCGCCTTCGTTGCCACCCACTGTTTCAGGGACGGCAAAGCCGGGGGCCGGGGGCAGCTGCGGGGCAGCATCCGGGTTCTCGATATCGGAATGGCGCTCGGCCGGCTTTTCCTCGCGCACTTCGGCGGTTTTCTCAGCAGGCTTCTCCTGCACCGGGGCGGGGGCAGACTGCTGGGGCTTGTTCTGCAGTTTATTCTTCTTCTGGGGGCGCTGTTCCTGGCGCGGCTGCTGCTCCTGGGGTTTCTGCTCAGCGGCAGCAGGGGCGGGAGCAGCAGGCTTCTCCGGCGCGGGAGCGGGGGCCTCTGCGGCAGGCTTGGCTGCTTTCTTGCGAGGGGCGCGCTGCTTCTTGGGAGCGGGAGCTGCGGCTTCTGCAGAGGCGGCGGGAGCGCCGGCATCTCCGCTGGCCTGGGTGGCAGCCGCTTTCTTGCGCGGGGCGCGCTGTTTCTTGGGAGCGGCGGGCTTCACCTCAGCTTCGGTCTGGGGGGTCTCTTCGGTTGCCATTGGTTTATGGTGTTGTATTTACTGTTTTAATCGGCGCGTTTGGGTCGATGCTGAAGGACCACTCTGCCTTGTGGCTGGTGCCTTCTGTGCTCTTCCAGGTAACGTGCACGGAGAGGTTCGGCATGTAGATGCGGCAGGGCAGCACCCATTGCACGGCTCGTGTAGCCTTATCCACCTTGGCTGGAACACGGCCAAATCCGCTCACTTTCATCTGAACGGTTGAGAAATCAACGCCGGCCACACCGCTCATGTAGGCGGTAATGGCAGGGAAATCGGGAGCCACGGTTTCCTCTGGCTTCGGGCTCACCAGGAAAGGCGGCGGCGGCGTGCTGGTGGGCAGCGTTCCGGGGCTGGCACCGGTGCTCACCACCGTGCCCAGCTGCGCCACACGAAAATCCATTGCCGCGCGGAACACCGAGGAATTGTTGCCAAAAATCATGTATCGCGGAATCTCCAGCACCGCTTCAGAAACGGTTACCTTGCCCGGAATCACCGTGAAGGCGGCCACATAGCCATGGCCAGCCAGGCGCTCCACCATGGCGGGTGTGTGGTAACCACCCGGGTAGCAATAGGTATTGACCGTTCCAAATAGCTCGCTGAGTTTCTTCTGGGAGCCACCTACCTCCGCATCCACCAGTTCGGCGTAGGCATCAGCCCCCAGTTTTTCGCGCTTTTTCCAGCTGCTGGGGTAGAGATGGCTCACAGAGTGGCTGCCCACAGTGGCACCGTGGGCCTGCATCTCGCGCACCTGAGCCGGGGTCAGGCTGTCTCCCCGCCCGGTGAGGAAATTCGTGTACAGGAACAGGGTGAAGGGGTAGCCGTATTCCTTGAGAATGGGGAACGCCTCAGTGTACACACTCTTCCACCCGTCATCCAGCGTGATGAGCACACAGCGTGCAGGCAGTGTGCGGTTGCCCAGCCGCCACTCCAGAAATTCCTGCATACTGATGACCGTAAGCCCATTACGGCGAATACTCTCCATCTGTTCACGGAACTCCGATGTGCGTATCAGCATCTGGGTTACAGGAGCAGTCTTGCTGAAATTATGATACCCGAGCACCGCCACGCGGGTCTGGTCGCGCGGCACATCCAGCGCCACCTGCGGCTCCACTTCCTCTGCGGTTTCCTCCTCTTCATCCAGCGGGCGGGGCGCATCCAATACGCCTGCGGTTTCCACCACATCCAGCGCCAGGGGATCCAGCTCCATGGGAACAGGTTCCGACTCCTGAGCACAAGCCACCATGCTGATGGTCAGTATGAGTCCCCGGAAAAGCGCTTTCATAACACCGTCAGGTTACCAAGAACCAGCCCCGAACGCAAGCCTTTATTGCGTCACACGCGCTCGCGCGTCAGTATGCGCGTAAATCGGCATTTTTCGCTATGCAGGAGGGCTGCGCTGTGGTAAAATGGCGCGCAGATGACAAATACCCCCATAATCTGCCACCCCACGCGGGATACCTTTGTACGTTTCGCCATTGTGCTGGCGGCCTTCTTCGGCTTCGGGCTGTACTTTTTCTACGATGGTGCCGTAGGTTACCGCAAGGCCAACGAAGTATATTTCTCCTACCAGGCATTTGCCGAACTGGGCAAGGAAGCATGTGACGTCGCCAGCTGGGAGACAGGAAAAGCGCTGCAGCCGCTCATTGCCGCCGAACAGGTGGACGGCGAATGGATGGTTGAAGGCAAATACCCCCTGCCCGCCAACTGCGAGGCCGCCCGCGCCACCCCCGCAGAAGCCGCTGACCACGCCGCCATGAGCAAGAGCTGGGCTGAATGCTGGACCGCCTACACCGCCCGCATGCACTACCCGGTCAAACCGGCAGAACATCCCTTTGACACCGCAGCCATCCGTGAACAGTGGATTGCCGGTGGAGTCTGCATGTGCATCAGCGCCATCATCATCTTCTTCATCCTGCGCACCCGCAGCCGCGTGATGAGCCTGCAGGGAGACACCGTCAGCGCCGCAGGCCAGACCTTCCAGGTGGCAGACATCTCGCGCCTTGACCTCCGCCAGTGGGGCAAGGGATTCAAGGGTGTAGCCTACGCCACGGTAAACGGCAGAAAGATTCGCCTCGACGGCATGACCTACGGTGGTTTTGACCCGGCTGCCGGGCAACCCGCTGAGGAATTCATGAAAGCTCTCCTGTCCCGCTACGAAGGAGAGATTCTGGAATATGAGCAAACGGAAGACACAGCTCGCTAAGCAGTTCATCTGCAATGCTTCCCGCATTCTACTGCTGCACACCCGGCGCTGCAGCAGAAAGCTGTTGCATTCCCTCGTGAACCGCCGCGTGGTGGTCATGGGGCTCATTACCACCATTGCCGTGGAACTGGCCGTGCTGGGGGGGGGAGTCACCCGCCGGCTGGATATGGCCTATGAACACTCGTTAGAGGTATCCCGCGCCCAGCTGGCGGTGATTGAGGCGCGCGAGCTGGCCCAGATGGGGCTTAACACGCAGGGTTCTGCTGGCATTGCAGCCAGCCCGGCAGAGAATACCACCCCCGATGCCGATGCCCCGCCTCCCCTGCGGGTGCGCGATGTGGACACCATCCTGGCGCAGGAAGGCGGGTTTGATTTCCCGGAAATAGACGAAACACCCGCCCCCCAGCAGGAATCCCCGGCAGAACAGGAAGCCAACAGCAAGTTGAGCACAGAAGAGCGGGAGGACCTGGACAGCCTCATCCGCCAGGGGGTGGCCGCCATGACGGCCGGGGATATGCGCCAGTGCATCCTGTGTCTGGAGGAAGGCAGCATGCTTTCTGCCGGGCACCCCGCCCTGCTCTATTACTTCGGCATGGCATACGACAAGCTGCTCAACCCGAAAAAGGCGCGCGAGTACTACACCCAGGTGTTCCAGATGCGTGACCGCGCCGGCATTTATTTCCAACGTGCCGCCCAGCGGCTGACCTACGGATTTGACCAGGCCTCCGCCATGCGCGGCAAACTTTCGTTCGGCCCGCACCAGCAGAAGCACAGCTACACCCCCGACCAGGGTGAACAGGTGAACATGCTGCTGCCCGTGCTGCTGGCTCCGGGGGAATCCGTGCGCCAGGACGATTTGTACATCCACATCCAGTTCTTTGATATTGTGAATGGCCGCCGCATTGCTTTCAGCCGCGGGCAGGTTGAGTGGAAGTGGACCAATGAAACCCCCGGCTGGGAAGCATGGGAAGAAAACCTGGAGGTTTCCTACAAACTGCCACCGCTCACCCAGGAAGAAATGGATGCCTACGGCGATATCCGCTACTACGGATTCACTGCCAAACTTTACTACAAAGGAGAGCCGCTGGACTGCATCAGCTCTCCCTCCGCTCTCATCCTCCAGGAACAACGCCTCAATTCCCGCAACCGCCGCCAGTATGCGCCGACCAATTCCCTGCTGCCGGATGACGGTCTGGTGCCGGACTATGAGGAAGCCATGCCTGTTTCAGATTTCCTGCCCGAACTCCCCCTGCCCGAATGATACCGATTTTTCCAGATTTGCCGCACCAGCTGGGGGTATACACCCTGACCCGGCTGCTCGAACTTCGTGCCAATACCGCGCTGTATGAAGCCCATCAGCCGCATGTGGAGCGAGCCGTGGTACTGGAGGTGCTTTCCCCCTCTGCCTCGCATGATGAAGAGGTGCACTTTCTGGCGCAAGCCAGATTGCGCGTGGCCTCATCCGAACTGCCGCACGTTGCGCAGGTATATGAATCCCAATGCATCGAGGGGCACTGGCTTCTCTCACAGGAACTTCCCAGAGGCAAATCCCTGGCAGATCTCGCGGCAGATGGCTGGCCCCTTTCCGTTCCGCATCTCTGCAACATCATCCGCGCAGCGGCGGAAATGTATGAACTCTGTGGCATGGTCGAGCTCAACGCCATGCCTTTGGCGTCTTCTTCCATCTACGTTGAAACGCAAGATATTCCCCATTTCCTCTCTCCCCTGGCAGAGGGTGAATCCTACACTCCGCAGCAGCAGATGCAGGCGCTGGCAGCCGCGCTCTGGCGGCTTCTGCCACAGCAGCAGGAATCCGGGCTGGGGCGTGTCTCTACCCTGTTGCAGTGGCTGCATGAAGGCTACGAGGGCGAGTGGCTGAGCTGGAAATCCATCGGCGATACGGCCAGCACCATTCTCAACCAGCTGGAAACCAGCAGGAAACAAGCCGCAGAAAACACCCTGCATCACAAGCTCACGCACAACAGACTACTGCTCAAGACCCGGCAATTCATCCGGATGTGGGGAACGTACCTGTGCGTCTGCTGCACCCTCATCATCACGCTGACCTGCCTGGGCTCGCTGTTCGGGATAGCCGAACCGCAACACCTGGCCGCCGCCAGTGGTGCCGATTTCCGTTGCCACCAGGACGGCAAGGATTACCGCTTGTCCTCGCACCCGGTCACCGTGGCAGAATATGCTCAGTTCCTGCAGGAATTCGCCGCCGCCCCGGAGGCCGAACAAAGCGCCCTGCTGGAACAGATTCCGGTGGAACCGGACTCGCTGGAACCAGAAAACTGGGACCAGCAGCAAAACCACCCGGAGGCTCCAGTCTGCGGGGTGACATACTGGCAGGCGCATCTCTGCGCCGCCTTCCGCGGCGGTGAGCTCCCCTCTGCCAACCTGCTGCAGCTTCTGCTGCAACAAAAACTTTCCTACCCCTGCCTGCAGGAATGGAGCCGCACAGAAATGGACACGCCCCTGCCGGAGATATATGACGGCAAGGTATATCTGCTGATTGATGCAGCTGGCAACGTGTCCCCGGTTTCAGACCGCAACTGGAGCGCCCCCACTGCTGGTTTTCGAATTGCTTTCCCGGAATAACCCCATATCATGAATCTTATGAAAAACATATACCAACTCCTGCTCACCATAATCTGCCTGTTGCTTGGCACCCAGGCTCATGCGCAGATTGAAATGCAGCTCCAGCCCGTCCGCAAGGATTTCATTGTGGGCGAGAATGTGGCCCTCAGAATCACCATCACAAACCAGACGGACGCCTCCATCACCCTCAAGAACACACCGGGGCGGCCCTGGCTGAACTTCACCGTCTCCAAGCGCGGAGAACAAGGGCTTATCTCCCCCATTGCCGCCGGCCGCTTCCCGGAGCTAGTGCTCACCCCCGGTTCCACCCGCTCCTTTGAGTTCAACCTCAAATCCCTCTACCGCCTGAGCACCGCCGGCAACTACGCCGTCATTGCCACCATCCGCATGCCCGATGGCATCAGCACCTACGGCTCCAACCGCGCACTCTTCACCCTGACCAACGGTGGCAAGGTCAAGGAATTCAACATCCAGGCACGCGGCGAATCCATCCGCATGAGCCTGCGCCTTGCCAAGGTAAACGGCAAGGACTGCCTTTTCGGCCAGGCCATCAACCGCAACACGAACCAGGTCATCGGCGCCTGCTACATGGCGGAATATGTCACCTTCATGAAACCGGTAGTCCTGCTGGACCGCGCACAGAACCTGCACATGCTCTGCCAGTCCTCGCCAGAGTTCTACACCTACTCCGTCATGAACACCCACGGCAAGCGCTCCTCTGCCCAGCTCTATAAACGCACGGGAGACCTCGTGGATCTCATCAGCACGGGCAACGGCATCATGCCCGTCGGCCTCACGCCCTACGTCGCCCCCAAACCGGGCTCCGAAAACGTACACAAAGCATCTGAACGTCCCTTCTAAGCCATTATTATGTCTACTCCGACCATTGCCATTGTGGGTCGCCCGAACGTGGGCAAATCTGCCATTTTCAACCGCATGGTAGGCCGCCGCATTGCCATTGTGCATGACCAGCCCGGCGTCACCCGCGACCGTCTCTGCGCCCCGGTGCGCATCACTGATTTTGATGCCCTGGTGGTAGACACCGGCGGTATCGGCAGCACGCTGGACGACGGATTTGCCGCCCAGGTGACCCAGGAGGCAGATATCGCCATGAACGCCGCGGACTACATCATGTTCGTGTGCGACTGCCGCGACCACCTCACCCCCATCGACCGCACCATCGCCGCACACCTGCACAAGAGCAAGGTGCCGGTGCTGCTGGTGCTCAACAAGGCCGACACCGAAAAGCAGGAACTCAACCTCGGCGAATTCGCGGACCTCGGCTTCTCTGACTATGTATTCACCTCTGCCGAGCACGGCCGTGGATTCCCCCGCCTGGCAGATAAGCTCAACGCCATGCTCAAATCCCTGGGTGCCACGCCCAAGAAGGCCGAGGCCGCTGCCGATGCCACCCCGGAGGACGAGCCGGAGAAGGAAGAGGTCACGGCGGATTCACCCATCAAGGTGGCTATTGTGGGGCGTCCCAACGCGGGCAAATCCTCCCTGGTGAACGCCATCCTCCAGGACAAGCGCACGATTGTCTCCAACGTGGCCGGCACCACGCGCGATGCCATTGATGTGCCCTACACCCGCGGTGAACAGGGCTATGTGCTCATCGACACCGCCGGCATGCGCCCCCGCAGCAAGCGCGACACCTCGGTGGAGGTCTTCTCCGCCATGCGCAGTGAGCGCGCCATCCGCCGCGCAGATATCTGCCTGCTGGTCATCGACATGGCCGCCGGAGTCACCCAGCAGGACCGCCGCATCGGCTCCATCATTGCAGAGGAGAAGAAACCCTGCATCATCATCGTCAACAAGTTTGACCTCTACTGCCCGGATGTCCCCATGAGCGCCCGCAAGGAGGCCGTGAAGG
>JAFYRS010000180.1 GCA_017546845.1 Akkermansia sp. | reverse complement strand
TCGCATTCCCGATTCGCGGGAATTGGATGTGCCAGAATTGCCCGAAATCAGGAAGAGTTATAGTTAGTATCGATGCCGTTTGCTTTTTCTGATGGCAAGGTTGCCTGTCTGTCTCTTTCTGCGGGTAAGGTGCAGGAACCAGACAAGAGAGACTAGAAACAGGAGTCCGGGCAACAAGGTGCAGCCTGCGCCGAAAGTGGTCAATTCGTGGCAGACGGCGGCATTCCATGGGTGCTGTTTGTCCACACAGACGGGAATGTAGCCCAGCTCGTCATGGATGCTGCGCAGCTGGCCCTTTGTGAGGAGCAGCCCGGCGCTGCGCAGTTCATGCTGTTCGCCCTCATAGTCGAAGCTGACGCGGGATCTTGCTCCCCAGCTTGCGTTGTTGTTGATCGTTCCTCTGACGATGGCGTATTCTGAAGAATCGCGGTTTAGCGTGATATAGGCGGCGTTACCGTTCACCAACGCTGCCCCGCCTGAAAAGAACATCAGTGCAACGCTCAGGGCAACCGAGCTGCGTTTCTCCTCTTTGTGCTGTTCTGTCCTGCCTTTCATAGGGGTGTTAGTGTTCGTTCTTCTCGTCCAGCCAGGAAGTGTGGCGTGAAAAAAATCCCCCGCCTGCATGATTGCGGGCGGGGGATTGAAGATGGGTGTTGTCTTAGTTGGCCACGATGTTGACGAGACGGCCGGGGACAACGATGACCTTGCGGACGGTCTTGCCGGTGGTGAACTCGAGCACGCGGGGCAGGGTGAGGGCGGTGGCCTCCAGCTCCTCTTTGGGCGCATCGGCGGCCACGGTCATCTTGTCGCGCAGCTTGCCGTTCACCTGCACCACGATTTCCCTGGTGTTCTCCACCAGGTATTCGGGGTTGTAGGTGGGCCAGGTCTGCTGGCAGAGCTGGCAGGCGGGCAGGTCTGCAAATTGCTCACGCAGGATGCTGTACAGCTCCTCGGTGATGTGCGGTGCGTAGGGGTTGAGCACATGCAGCAGGTTCACGTAGTCGGTCACGCATACGGTCTCGGCGCTGGTCATGGCGTTCACGCATTCCATCATCTTGGAGATGCCGGTGTTGAAGCTCATGGCTTCGATATCCTCGGTCACCTTCTTGATGGTCTTGTGTACCTCCTTGCGCACGGGGGTGACAGCGCCGGTATCCTCACCGGTAATCTTGCTGCCCAGCACCCATTCGCCCTCCTGGTTCTCGACCATGGCAAGGCGCCATACGCGGGCCAGGAAGCGGCTGATGCCTTCCACACCCTTGGTCTGCCAGGGCTTCACTTCCTTGAGCGGGCCCATGAACATCTCGTACATGCGCAGGGAGTCGGCACCGTATGCCTTCACGATGTCGTCCGGGTTCACCACGTTACCACGGCTCTTGGACATCTTCTGGCTGTCTTCGCCCAGGATGAGACCCTGGTTCACGAGCTTGTTGAAGGGTTCATTGGTAGTGACCAGGCCGTAATCGTACAGCACCTTGTGCCAGAAGCGGGCATAGAGCAGGTGCAGCACAGCGTGTTCGGTGCCGCCCACGTAGAGGTCCACACCGCCGGGGTTGCCGCCACCCATCCAGTACTGCTCCACGGCGGGGTCGACAAAGGCGTTGTCGTTGGTGGGGTCGAGGTAGCGCAGGTAGTACCAGCAGGAGCCTGCCCACTGGGGCATGGTATTGGTTTCGCGGGTGAAGTTTTCGGAATACTGAATCCAGCTGGTGGCCTTCACCAGCGGGCCGCGGGGGTCACCGCTGGGCTTGAAGTCCTCCATTTCCGGCTGCAGCAGGGGCAGCTCGCTTTCGGGAATGGCATAATGGTTGCCGTCCTCGCTGTTCCAGACGATGGGGAAGGGTTCACCCCAGTAGCGCTGGCGGCTGAAGAGCCAGTCGCGCAGCTTGTAGTTCACCTTGCCCTGGCCATAGCCTTTTTCTTCGAGCCAGGCGGTCATCTGCTTCTTGGCTTCCGGCACGCTCAGACCGTTGAAGTGCTCGGAGTTCACCATGGTGCCGTCGTACCCGCAGAAGTTCTGCCAGGGGTTGCCGGCATCATCCGGCTGCACCACCTGGATGATGGGCAGTTCAAACTTGGTGGCAAATTCGAAGTCGCGGCTGTCGTGGGCGGGCACGGCCATGATGGCGCCGGTGCCGTAGCCGGTAAGCACGTAGTCCGCAATCCAGATGGGAATCTGCTTGCCGTTTACCGGGTTGGTGGCGTAGGCACCGGTGAAGACGCCGGTCTTTTCCTTGCTCAGCTCGGTGCGTTCCAGGTCGCTCTTGGCGGCGCACTCAGCCTGGTAGGCTTCCACGGCGGCTTTCTGCTCAGCGGTGGTGATGGAGGGCACGAGTTCGTGTTCCGGGGAAAGCACCATGTAGGTGGCGCCGAACAGGGTGTCCGGGCGGGTGGTGTACACGGTGATGGTGTTGCCCTGGCAGTCGAAGTTTACTTCGGCACCGGTGGACTTGCCAATCCAGTTGCGCTGGAGCAGCTTGATGCTCTCCGGCCAGTCGAGCGGTTCGAGTTCATCGATAAGGCGTTCGGCATAGGCGGTGATGCGCAGCATCCACTGGCGCAACTTGCGGCGCTCCACGGTGTGGCCCTTGCTCTTCCATTCCTCGGCTTCCTCATTGGCCAGCACGGTGCCCATGTCGGGGCTCCAGTTCACCATGCCCTCGGCCACGTAGGCCAGGCGCACGTTGTCAATCTGCTCGCGGGTCCAGCCCTTGGCTTCCAGCTCGCTCACCGGGCAGGCCTTCTTCAGCTCCTCGTTGTAGTAGGAGTTGTACAGGCGCAGGAAAATCCACTGTGTCCAGCGCACATAGCGGGGGTCGGTGGTGGCGATTTCGCGGTCCCAGTCGTAGGAGAAACCCAGCATCTTGAGCTGGCGGCGGAAGTTGTCGATGTTGGCGTAGGTGGTGATGCTGGGGTGCTGGCCGGTTTTGATGGCGTACTGCTCGGCGGGCAGGCCGAAGGAGTCCCAGCCCATGGGGTGCAGCACATTGTAGCCAATCATGCGCTTGTAGCGGCTCACAATATCGGTGGCGGTGTAGCCCTCCGGGTGGCCCACATGCAGGCCGGCGCCGCTGGGGTAGGGGAACATATCCAGGATGTAGCACTTAGGCTTGCCGGCATCAAAACCCTCCTGGCCGGGGTTGAGTACCTTGAAGGTTTTCTCTGCGTCCCAGGTGGCCTGCCACTTGGGTTCAAAGATATCGAAAGGATACGGATTCTTACGTTCGCTAGACATGTCGCGCGCGACTATACGCCACGCGCATAGGAAAAGCAAGACTTATGTGTTTTCTCCTGCGCTGTATGCCACGGATTACTCCGAAGGAACTCCGCACCTACTCTGACTTTTGTGTCAAGTATAACCCTTTGCCCGGTAATGAGTTCTGAGCGGGCATCGCAACCGGGTGCTTGTATTTTGTTGTGGTCATGAAGATGTCTGCTATACTGCGCTTTGTAAGTCACCGATACACCTGGTGCCTGACACTACCCGGACAACAAACAAACTGTACGAATAATCACGATTGGGGCAGCCCGGTTCCCGGAATCGGGCTGCCCCGGAAAAATACAACAACTATGGCTCAAATACTCGATTCCATTCCATACCGCTGGCATGTGGTGTATAGCGCCGATGCCTGCACCGTTACCGATACTCAGGGAAATACCTGTTGTTCCGTAGCCGCTGGTGGCTCGGCTGTTTTCTGGAGTGTCGATAAGCAGATTCACCTTTCTTCGGATAAGGCCCGCATGTACCCTCTGACGGAGGATGTGTCGGCGGTGTTCGCCCGTTTCACGCCAGGTGAGCCTGTTCGCGCTCTGCTGTCGGATACGCTCGGAATCCAGCATGCTACCTGGTTTAACAATACGGAGCTGGCTGCTATAACGGTGAAGCCTGCTGCGTGGCAGGACAGGGTGCTGACTTGTTATCTGAAAACAACATGTCCGGTCTCACTTTCTGGCGTGAATTGGCTCTATGGCGAGCCCTCTATGATGGATGGATATACTTTCGTAGTAGCCTTGCAGCAGGTGGATGCTTCCACAATTCTTGCTAACCTTGCTTATACTATCAAACAATGATTGCTTCCGGATTATGCATGATGGGCGGCTGCTTCGCCCAGGATAACGGCGCCGTGGTGGACTCCTACTGGCCAGCGGAATCCGTGGAGTTCTCAGAGGAAATATCAATCACCAGCCTTATTGTATACAGAGCGTTTTTTGCTGATGGTGATTCAGAAAACGATATTGCATATCTAAAGGGGCGTTTTGCAGTGCTTGCCGGGGCTGCTAATTGGACAATTGCAACTGGTATCAATCGTCCTGAAACACTTCAGAACGGACGGTTTAACGTGATTACGTCAACACAGCCAATAGGAATTCATGCGGATTATGGTAATAATCGGTCGACCATCAGAAGTTCATATGGCGATGCAGAGGTGTTTATGCACATGGAGAATGGGAGTGCGTCCATTTATGTTAATGATAACCTCTTCTCAACCCTCACAGATACATACATGATAGGTTCTTCGCTGACTCGCTCAATCTCCATCCGATCCCTGACAACAAAGAAATTTGATTTTGTATACTACTACAACGCCAGGTCGGGGGTGCGTTTTCAAGTGCAACCGATGCTGGCACCCGGTGGTTCCCCTGCATTGTATTCAGATTTAGACGATAGTCTTATAGAGGTTTAATATATGTATTATAAGAGAATAGCTGTTAGCAATGGCCCTTATGTTGATGGTATGGGGCAGCAATATGATGTATGTTGTGTGAGGCGCGTGCGCTCTGCCCAGCAAGATAATCAGGCTTATGAGAAATATGAGTCACTGGCAGTTGCCTTGGAAGCCTGGCAACTCTGCAAGACAGAGCAATCAGAAGACAGAGACAGTAATCTGTAACACCGGTTTCTAATTACCTTGTTTATCAACTGCTGGTTTAGTGGTTTCAGCTGCTTTCAGAACGGCTTCACTGTACAGACGTATGCCTGTTGTCCCGTTAGGATGAATGTCATCGACCAACCATCGGAAACCGGTATGCAGACTATCCAACTCCCTACGTAAATGCGGATTGGGGTTAATATACCAGTGCCCCTCCTTTGTGCAGTACTGTTCCAGCGCTCGGCCATATTCCGCCAGCATGGCATATTTTTCATGATTGCTCAGCTGGCTGTATCGGTCATCAATATCACTTGTCCATGGCGCAATGAAAACAAAACTGGCATTGGGAACCCTTTTCCGGATTTTGTTGACCAGAGCTGAGATATTCCGGACGTATTGTTCCGCGCTCATGGCGCATTTCATCTTGTTGCGGTAGCGTACATCGTTTGTTCCGTAGGCCATCACGTAAACATCCGCCTTGTGGGCTGCTATTTCAGTTGCATTTGCCAGAAAATAGCGGCTTGTCATTGCTCCTTTTGCAAAGCAGGTGCATTGGATGTCCGGTAAGTTTGCAGCAATGGGCTCAAACCATCCGTACCCCATATTTTTTGTGCCTTCTGTTATCGAGTCTCCCACAAAGCATACTTTCCGGGCGGTTTGCAGATACTTTCCAAGAGCTGATTGGATGATTTTCTGCCTGGGTAACTTGTTCTCCATTGTGTCCCGGTATATTTGACCATCGCTGCAGGCTGGGAAGGTATAGTATCTCGTAGCGGCTGAATGCAAGGGAATTTCACGCCCAAGCATGGATTTGGTAATGATTCTGCTGACTTCCTCGAGCCTCTTGTAGTCCATGTTGGAAAGCCCCCCGGTTGCTTCTCCATACAGATATTCTGGTAACGGTGCTGGGATGTACTGACCATTACCCTCGGCGGTCACCCACATAGGGATAACCCCGCACGATTGAGGTTTGCCGCTTTGCTTATCAAGATAAATCTCCGTTATGGCCACGGCATCACCGTCCATGTCTGTATATGAATTGGCAAAATTGCCAGGACAATGAATGATGAGACCTGAGCCTCCATCGGCGCGTGTGAACCATTCACAAGGCTGGGTGGCATGAGGATGATCTGAGAGGATGACATCTGCTCCGGCATTGATGAAAATTTGGCACCAATGGCGTTGGAATTCGTCCGGCGCGTGATTAAATTGGCCACCCATGTGCGGCACGATAATCAGGCAATCCGGATTATCTTTTTTTGCTTCTTCAATTTCGACCAGCACTTGTTTGCGCGCCATTTCATAATATGGTGTTCCCGGTGCTGTAAGACATGAAACCAGTTCTTTGTATTCTCCTGTGAAGAATGCTTCTACCGGTACATAGTTGCTGCCATACGTGTATGCTAATACGGCTATGCGGATGCTGGCACCACTCTCATCTCTGAGCGATATAATCCTGTGGCGAGGAGTTTTATTCCTATGAAATGGGGGGGTATACACCGACGTGGGATAACTTGTTCTGTTCAAGGATGCTGAGTGTTCGGTTAACGGCATCTTCCCCACAATCAAGCACATGGTTGGTGGAAACGGAAACAAAATCGATTCCTGCCTCTTTTGCGGCAGTTGCAAATTCATCGGGGAAGTTCAGCCGGATAAACGGTTTGTCGCCATAGGCGGTGTTGGAATAGTTTGTATCACTCCCTGCGCATGGCCCTTCCCAGACCGCTATTGTATAGTCATCTGTCTGGAAATATTTTTTTGCATGCTTGAAAATGGGAGAAAAATCAAATCTCCCGTCGGGGGTGATTCCACGCTGCACTTGTGGACGGAGTAAAATGAGATCTCCAATGAAGGAAAGTCTGAAACTGGAACTCAGTATCTGTTTTTCCTTTTCTCCCAACGTGTTCAGATAATAGTCTGTTTCGATTACTTGAGGATGGTGACGCCTGCTTTTCCAGATTCGGACACCGTACCACCCGCCAAGAGTAATAGCACATAGAGCCAATGCTGCCGCTAGGGAAATCCAGGTAAGACGGGGTCTGAGGATGAGTTTGACTGAGGTGTCAAGCGATGCGTTGAACAGCCGGACAAACAATCGGTTGTTGCCAAGAATGAGAGTGATGAGGATGCCGCTGATAACCCATACCTCGGCAGATATATTGAATGAATGCGCTGGTGCAAGGCGTTCGAGTACCAGGGTGATGGGACGATGCAGGATGTAGAGAATGAGCGAATTCTTCCCGCATTCGGTAATAAGGAATGTGTACTTTTCCCCTGTGAGTGACATGATGGACAGCGTACCCAGAATACCGCATACGTAGAGCCCCAGCCGTATAATTGCATCCTCGGCCCCTTCATAATAGGGAGCCCATATCAGCCGATTATAGGTGAGGATTTCATATTTGTTGCCCACGAGCCCCAGTAGTAGAAGCCCTAGTAGGACAATGCCCCCCAAGGTGCGTTGCCTGAATGTAAACGGAGGGACAAAGTTTCGTTCTCTGCCTGTCCCGTATGAATAGCCAAGCACAAAGAACGGGTACAAGGGAACGAGTTTGTACAGGGCCGAGGGATCTGAGGGAGTCAGGATACCCCAGCATAGCCCTACGCATACAGAGATGGCAAGAATATACCAGGTATGGATTCTTTCCAGCAGAGGAATGGTGAGCCGGTAAAGAATGACGGCAAGTAGATACCATGCAGATAAGTATACTTTATACCATTCCCATGCGGAAGGGTGCAAACCTCCCTTTCCCACCATTAAGATGATGTTATAGACAATCAGCAGGATGCAGAAACGCATCAGCTTATCAGCCTGCATCGAACTGCGCCGACTGAAGAAACCTGTTACAAATAGAAACGCTGGCATGTGGAACAGGTAAATTGCTGCCCAGATGCCATTCAGCTGGTCATAGGGCTGAATGAAATGCCCCAGAACAACCAGCAGTATCAATAGACCTTTCAGATTATCCCAGTAGTCAGTTCTATCTTGAGCGCTTGATAGCTGGGAAATTGGAGCTGTTGAGGTTCTCATGATTGTCGTTCCCGATGTCATTGATTTATCCCATGGGAACCCACAGGTGGCGAGCTCCATCAACCAGAAGATTTTGAGCGGTAATGAAGCTTGCCTCTGAAGAGGCCATAAACGCCACAGCATGAGCAACATCCTCTGGCGTTCCTATGCGATTCAGACAGCTGGTGCGTAGTAAGTACTCGCGTTGATTCTGGTCATATTCACCTCGTTGTATAAAGCTGGGTGATATGCTGTTGACCCGGATTCCTGATGGCCCTAACTCCAAGGCAAGGTTTCTGGTAAATCCAATCACACCTGCTTTGGTTGCAACATAATCACTATATGCGGGCTTGCCTCGATTGACGATATTTGATGAGATATTAATGATACTGCCACTGCATTGTTTTATCATGTAGGATGCTGCAATTTTGCATCCGATAATGCATGTGCGCAGATTAGACGTAATCACCATATCGATGATGTCCATCTCCTGCTCCACAATTGGTTTTGCTTTTTCGCGGGCGGAGCCACCTGCACAATTGACCCATATGTCTAACTTTTCGTTCTCTTTCAGGCATTCTTTGACGGCTGAACTCAATTCTGCTTCGTTTTCGAGATTCGCTATGCATGCTTTACAACTGTTGGGATGCAGTTGGTTCATTTCCTCTTCTAGTTGCCATAATTTCTCCTTATTTCGACCTACGGCATATACCTTTGCTCCGTGACTGATTAAAACTGCAGTTATCGCTCTCCCCAAAGCCCCATTAGCTCCGGTTACAAACGCATTCTGCCCCCTTAATTTTCCTTCAACGGGGTGGTTGGGTAAAATGTAGTTTTTATCATTGCTATAAACATAAACTACACGGCGCAGACCTGTTTTATTCAGAACGGTATTCAGTATATTCTTGATAAACTTTTTCATGTGGGTGTTATGGAATGCTGCATATATTAGCAGAAAATTTTCCGCATTATTTTACCACAAATAGAGCGGAGCTTGTGGTAGAGACGCTTTGGTAACTGTTGTCGTTCCCATTTCTTAATGAGACGCAATTGGTTTGGGGTGAATGCTGCGCCAGTCTCTTTGAATAATTCGTATATTTCCGCTTGGAAATGGTTCGACTCCTTCTCTTGATACATTTGGAGAATGAGAGCATCTTTTAGTTTGTAGTACTTCTCCAGATTAAAAAGATGGCGGAATTGATCCAGTTTGCCCAGCAGATCAATAGTAAGAAGCGTGCGCACGCACTTGAAACATTCGCTGCAGTTCACATGCCCTTCTTTTTCATGGTGTTTACCTTCATGCTTTTCATTTACAAGGTCTGCATTGCAAACGTAAAGATGACTAGTAGTAAGTTCGCTTTGCAGGATTCGTTTAGTTTTTTCGACCCGGTCATAATGAGGTTCAGCAATCATAATATCCGTGTTCGTTGTGCACAGGCGTTGTACGAAGAGCCCCTCGTAGTATTGCTGGTCATATTTACTGAGTTTAATGGTGTCGATAGTGCCATGAGAAGAAATGTAGTATCGTTTAAATAACTTTTGAAGGCAAAGAATGCCTGCGCTGATACAAAGCGTTAGCCTCAGCGAGAAATGGAAGATGTCCTTGTGTGTGTAGATGGAAGATAGATTAGAGTTGAGAGGTATGAGCGGTATGTTTACCTCTTTCGCAAATTTTTGTGCTCGTTCAAGGTCATCATGGAAGTTCTTGCTGGTTTTTACCGGGTCATTGCCGTATGCTCCTACGTTGAAGAGCGCCAGATGATTTACTCGAAATTCCTTCGGGCAGGATTCGGAGGTGTGTTCCAGATAAGTGGCGAGGGAATCGACGCCTCCTGAGAAGCCAGTACCTACTGCTTGAGGATTGAACTCAAGGTGCAATACCTGCTTGGCATGCAACTTGATGGGGGGATACCCGAATACTTTACCAAAGAGGTACAGTAGTGGGTCAAAGTTGTAACTCAGATAGTCAGATACATTATCAACGTAAATGTCTTCGCCATATACCAGGGCCGGCAACATGGCTGCAATAATGAAGGCATCTGAAACTTCATGGACTAGATATTTTGCGAATTCCGGCGTGGTTTCAAAATATACTTCATTTTGTTGGCCATTTTCGTAGGTGAAGGTTGAACTGACCCGAGCAAATGTTGCCGAATGAGAGATGGTAGGTGTGGAAAGTTTCATAATATTGAGTGAAAGCAAAATTGCGATGATGAAATGCTTAACTTATAATCAGAGTCTCTTAAATTGCTGCTTATTTTATGATATTTTTTATCTTTTCCTTGATTTTTGTTTTTAAATTGACTTCTTTTGGTGTGTTATGGCTTAAGATACTGTGCCAGGTTTCGCCATCTACGGCTCGGTCGGTAAATACTTCAAATATGATGGGCTTGTCTGATTCTTCCTGAATGAACTGTTGATAAACAGTATCAAACTCCTCCTGGTCAGTTGATGAAATATACGAAAAACCACGGGATTCAGCCCACGCTTTAGCGGATGAAACGTGTGCAGCGCCGGCATTTCGATCCAGGCTGGGGAAGTTCTTCACCCCCCTTGTGTTATAGTAGAACAGGGAGGCTCCACCATTATTGAATAAAAGGATACGAACATTCTTGCGCACATATTTGTTCCAAAGTGCATTCATATCATAGAAGAAGGTCAAATCTCCCAGCATCAGGAAGGCAAGCTTGTCAGAAACAGCTGCTTGCCCGATGAAGGAACTCATGCAGCCATCTATGCCATGAACGCCTCGGTTGCAGAAAACCTGTACGCTCGGATGCAGATTGAAGAACTGCGCGATGCGAACCGTAGTACTGTTACCCAGATGAAGAATGGAATCCTGCGGGAGACTGGGTATGATTTTCTGGCATGCGTAACAATTTGAATAGGGCAGAGAGGGTATGGAGAACTCATTCACATGTTTTTTGCAGACTTCATAATATTCAGAGCTTGCGTTGCTCTGGGCGTATTGAGCCATTTTGTTAAGGAACTCAGAAGTGTTACTTTCAATGATATATTTCAGTTTTTGATAGGGGTCTGCAAGTGTACCCTTTTCATGAATGAGCCAATGCTCGATAGTTGATGGAGCGTTTTTAAGGAAGTATTTGATGTAGGATACTACGCTGCCGTTCAATGAGATGATGACATTGGGGACGAGGTCTGCGTCGAAAGGACGGGCTTTTTCCATTTCTATGGCGCGTTCAATATGTAAATTGGAAAGGAAGTCCGTGGAGATGACGCAGTTGTATCCTTTGGAGATAGTGTCAAGTAGCTGGGCGTCCTTCTCATTATGAGCATTATCTTGGCCGCAGAGAATAAGAACTCGCTTATTTTTAAGTTGAAGGAATGTCTGTTCCCATGTTTCCTCTTTCGTGCTGGAATCGAGACGCTCGACGAGCGGGATTTCCGGTAATTTTGAAGTAGTGAAAGTGTCTCCTAGGGCAAACATGCCATAGCTGATAGGGACATTGATATGAATAGGACCTGTGCCGTGGTGGGTCATTTCCAGGAATGCTTCGTTCAAAAGACGGCGGCAGTACCAGTCATCTCTGCTGTCTTTAATGGATTCCGGCAGCGTGACTGAGTATTTGGTAATGCCATTGAACATGGGCGGCTGGTTAATCATCTGGTCTTCCAGTTGGTTCAGGAAATAGGGATGTTTGTCTGCCGTAATGATAACTAACGGAATATTGCGGTGGAATGCTTCAGTAACGGCACTGACATAATTGCACGTAGCGGTTCCCGATGTGCTCATGATGGCGACGGGGCGTTGCAGCTCCTGGGCTATGCCAATAGCAAAGAAGGCAGCACTTCGCTCATCCGTGACACTGAAGGTCTTGAAGAAAGAATCTTCATCAATGGAGCGGACCATGGCATTATGGCTTGTTCCTGGTGAGATAACGATATTGCTAATACCCTGTTGTTTCAACATGGCTACAACATAAAGTGCGCTTTTGTGATTCGTGTACATAATTCAGATGTAGTAAATGTATTAAATTGATTTAAACGGAAGTATTTTATTTTTGATTGTATTGTAAAGTTCGGCGTACGTGCTTTCTTTTATGAGGTGTAATGTGCCGAAGTATAAAAGGACGGAAGATGTTCCACCAATGATGAGTTGGATGAAAGGTGGTAAGGTCGTGTACGTACAGAGATGACCGGGAACGCAGGATAATGCTGCCAGTACGAGATAAGGAAAGCAGTCTGTCATTTGAATCTTCCAGGTGATGCCTAAAAGTTTACTTGAGAAATGCGCGTTGAGCATTATTACCATGAGACTATAAATCGCAGATGCCCAGCAGATAGCCATAACACTGATGGTTGCTGCGTATAGAAGCATGATAATAGATACAGTTTTCTTTACGATTTCAAGATGCAAAAAAATATCTGACCTCCCTTTTACCATCATTATGTTGAGATTTATGGTGTTGAGGTGGTTTAATGTACAAGCAAGGCTGGTAATCTGGAGAAAAGGAACGCACTCGAGCCACGCCTTGCCATACAACAGCTCTACAAGTGGATTTGCCAGCGCGATGAGAAAGATTGAACACCATGCGATAATCAGGGTAGATGCCTTGATATACATTCTGTATGCATGTGCAAGTCTGGTGTCATCGTCCTTGACTGTTGCAAGTACAGGATAAATAACGCCACCTAAAATACCTATGATCGTATTAGGAACCATATTTGCTAAATGTCGCCCTTTGGAGTATAGTCCAAGGTCTGCCGGAGAATAGAATTTACCGACAATGAAAGTACGGGCTTCCATATACAGTGTGTTCAATGACCCGGAGATAGCAAGTTTGCTGCCGAAGCCAAATAATTCCAGAAACGAGGCTTTGGAGAAAATGAAATGGGGTTTCCACGGAGAAATAATCCAGATGATGGCAAGTGAGAGTATGGTGGTAAAAATGCCCTGCCACATGAGCGCCCACACGCCCCATCCCAGCCAGGCAAGGCTCAGACATACCGGCATGCCTGCGAGGGATGTGATGCAGCCCACAATGGCTGGAGTTTTGAAATCACGCCGGCATTGGTAGAGCGTCCAATGCACGCTAGCGGTGCTGCTCAGGAACATATTGATGGCTGATGCCCGAGTGAGCCACAGCAGCTCTGGTTGGTTGTAGAATCGCGTGAACCAAGGCGCCAGCATGAATAGGATGAGGCTGACCAGGAAGCTCATGCCAACATTGAACCAGAACATGGTGCTGCAGTCAGCTTCCGTGCGATCAATCTTGCGAATCAGCGCTGCGCCGAACCCAGCCTGGGATAACTGACTGGCAACGGCAAAGAAGATGGCCGTAAGGCCCACGATACCCATTTCCTCCGGGGTAATCAGACGAGCCAGCACCATGCCATAGATGAGCTGGATAGGCTGCATGGTGAATTTCTGCAGCATTCCCCACTTGGCTCCGCTGATGGTTTCCTGTTTGATACTGGCCATGTTTTATGTGAGGTTTTCTTGCAGGAATTGCAGGGCGCGTTTCTGTTCACTATGGCGGATTGTATGGACTCGTTCCCAATCGATGGGGGTGTTCAGGAGTTGAAGAATGGCATCTTTATCGTAATTGGTGACTAGCCTGTCCCGCAAACCGAACGTTCCCAGCAAGGAATCGAAGCGGGCAGAGCCACGGTTTTCGTTGCCCAGGCAGATGAAGGGCTTGTTGAAAATGATGGAAAAGACGCAACCGTGGAAGGAATCTGTCAGCACACATACACTATCCCGGATGAAGCGCAGCCATTGGGGAACAGAGAGCGGCAGGCGGTCCATGAGTTTTTCGGCACCGGGGTGGGGCATGAGGTGCTGTGCGTACAAGCCAATTTCTTTGCTGAGTGTATGGGTGAGAGTTCTCTTTTCTTCTGTTTCATCCAGCAGGTAAACAGCCATGAAAGGGGTATCTGTGGATTTCGTGCGCCAGTTGCGGATGAGGTGGTTATAATCCTCCTGCTCCAGTAGCAGGGTGGGGTCGGGCATCTGTACGGCTTCAACCCCGAATACTTCACGGCAGATTTCAATGCCGCTATGCTCTCGCACGGAGACGGCTTTGAAATCTTTGAGCAGGCGGGCGCATTCCTCTGTTTCTTCCGGTGTGCCTTCCCATTCGTCGGAGCCAAAGGATGCAGCGTAGGCAATACTCTGCTGCCGCTGCTTTTTGGTGGCAAAGTTCAGGAAGAAGAAGGGAACCGACTCCATTTTCCTTGTATAGGCGCAGCGCCACACCTGGTCACTGCCGACCACAAAAGGATGTTCCTCTACCGCCAGGTCGGAGAGGTTCCTGCGCAGAATATCCAGCTCCCAAAGCTGCATGAACTTCTTCTTGAACCTTTTGAAGAGATAGGGGTAGAATAGGTTTGGAAATGACCTTGGTGTGCCAAGAAAAATGATTTGGAGGAGGTAGCGGATGCTGCCGCAAGTGGCTCTCAGATTGAAAGAAGATAGCCAGGACTGCCACGTCTTGGAAAAGAAGTTGACTACCTTGCTTTCGACTCCGTGTTGCTTTAATGCCTGCTGTAGCGCAAAAGCCTGTAGAATACCACCGTAATTTGTGGCGAGAGGATGTGGCAGAATCTTATACATGTCCGGCGATGAGGTGAAGAAACGTAGCTTTCACCGGCTAGATGATAGCGGCCCGGAGGCGTTCAATGGAATCCGGTTTTATGCCTTGGTGTCCGAAAATGCTGGAGGTGCCTGCCACGAAGAGGGAAACTCCGATTTCTCTGAGCTTGCGGGCGTTATCGAAGGTGATGTTGCCATCTACCTCGATTTCTTTGTCTTGCAGTCCCTGGTTTTCGAGGTATTCCTTGAGTTTCTTTGCTTTCTGCATGGCAAAGGGAACCATGGGCTGCCCGGCAAATCCGGGGTTGACCATGAGGAGGTTGACCCCATCTACAAAGTGGATGATTTCTTCCAGAAATGATATCGGTGACCCCGGGTTGATGGCCACAAAGACTTTGCAGCCCAGCTTGTGTGCGTTTTCGATGGTACGCATGATCTGCGGGGTGCTTTCGTAGTGTATGGAGATGATGTCATCCGGGCGGACATCGATGATGCGAAGAAGCTCATCCGGGTTGGATACCATGCAATGGTAGTCGAAGGAGATATCTGTTTTTTTGCGTAATGCGCGGATGTAGTCCAACCCCAGCCCCAGATTGGGGACGAACTTGCCATCCATCACATCCAGGTGCAGGTATTCGATGTTGGCCGCCACGAGTGCGTCAAACGTTTCCCTCATGTAGAAGGGATTTGCGCACATCATCGAGGCGGAGATTTTTCCGGAATTATTCATTGGTGTAGATGGCTTTGAGGATGAGTCCCTTGCTGTCGCGCAGCTCTTCAAAGGCGCTTTGCCCGGCGCTGAGGGGGAATTGGTGGGTAACGAGCGGCTTGAGTTCGTCTTTCAGCTGCAGGATTTGTTCCAGTACTTCTTCCCATTCGGTGGGATAGACGGAGTTCCAGATGCCCTGGATGCTTAATTCCGAACGCAGGATTTTCCAGTACAATGCCTTGGGTAAATCGATATCGCCGCTGGGGTTACCTACCAGCACAATCCTCCCGGCGGTCTTGACTGAGTCAATGGCGGCCTGGACGGATTGGGGGGTGCCGACGCATTCCAGAATGAGATCAGGCCGGGATGCAGGAGCCTTGGCATCTGCATCTGTGCGGATGGCATCGAATCCCCAGGTTTGCTGGAGCAACTGGGCTTTCTGCTCGTTTCGCACCATGAAGCTCACGTTGGCTCCCAGTTTTCTGGCCCAGATGCCGCAAAGTATGCCGATGGTGCCGGAGCCGGAAATATAGACACTTTCTCCGGGCTGGATGCCGGCTTTTGCAACCGCATGCCATGCTACGGCGGCGGGCTCGGTGAGCGCGGCTACTTCGTAGGGAATGGCGTCATCAAACAGGCGGATGTTCCACAGCGGCGCTGCCAGGTATTCAGCAAAGCCGCCATCGCAACGCGAACCGAAGTAATTGTAGTTGCTGCACAGCGCGTAGTTGCCCAGCTTGCATTGTTCGCATTCGTTACAGGGCAGCAGGGGGAAAACAACGGCTCGCCGTCCTGTCAGCGCGGCATCCACACCTTCACCCACTTGCACGATTTCTCCCGCAAATTCATGTCCCGGTATGGTGGGGAAGTGGTAGGTGCCTGTTTTGAACACGCGGGAAAAATCGCTGCTGCATATTCCGCTGGCTTTGATGCGAATCAGCACTTCTCCTGCCGCGGGGGAAGGAGTGGGCACTTCCTTGTATTCAAGTTTATTGATGGCTTCTAAAACGCAGGCTTTCATGATTGGTTTTCCAGTTGGCATAATACCTCACCCAGTTGAATATCAAACGGGGTGGTTACTTTGATGTTTTTCGGGTCTCCCGGAATGGTGTGGATATCAATCCCTTTCAGCATGCAGATTTGTGCTGTGCCGGTGATAATCTGTTCTTCCTCTGGAGTCAGCGCAGCCAGTGCCTTGCACAGGGTGCCCAGACGGAAACTGTCCGGCGCCTGGCCATGGAACAGCTTGCTGCGCTGCGGCATGGAATCCACGCGGGTGCCTTCTTCTATCCACAGCATGGTGTCGACCGCCGGCAGCGCTGCGACCACGGCCTCATGCCGGGTGAGAGCTTCCAGACTATCCTGCATGATTTGGCGCGAGACAAAGGGGCGCACCGCATCGAAGATGACGATGTAATCCTTCTCCCCCGCCGGGCCAAAGGTGCGGGTGATAAAGCCTGTGGTATTGCGGATGCTGTCCAGGCGTTCCTTGCCGCCCTCTGTGATGAGGATGTCCGCAGCCGGAAGCGCTGCTTTGGCAATCAGTTCTTCCAGGTAGGATTTCCACTCCGGGTGAATGGCAATGACCAGCTTGTCGAAAAGAGCGCTGCTTAAGATTCTGCGGATAGTGCGGATGATGATGGCTTCCCCCTGGAGTTCAAGAAACTGTTTGGGCAAGGCGCTTGACATGCGTTTGCCTGTGCCTCCTGCTAATATGGCTGCGTATTTCATGAGATTTACATCTGCAGAGTTGCTTGCCCCATTATATGGTGTGAAGGGTGAAGAGGTCAATCTTTTTCACTTGCCTGGGAGAGATTGTCGTTTTTTCAGGATGCGATGGGCAAGGTTGCGAATGGTAATGGTAATGGCGCGGATGATGGGATTGTTGCAGTATAGGAGTATGGCGAGAGGCGTGGGAAACTTGATTGATGAATATTTTTTGAAAGAGAGCAGCTGGCGCTGTGCGGCCAAGGTTGATTTGGGAATTCGGATGCGATGGTTTGTGGCGTTTATCCAGAGGTGAAAGAGATGGTCTGCCAGGCCCTGCGGGAGGAAGTTTTCGATATCCTGCGGTGGAATGGCGGCAAGTCTGTATGTCTGGTAGGCTGCAATGTATTCCGGGGTTTTGCAGGTGGTAGCCGCACCATCAGCATTACTCCTGTAGTAATACACGGTGGTATTGGTGCTGTAGATCCTGCCTTGGGCCTTGTAGGCTAGGTGGATGTTCATCACATGGTCTTCCCCGTATCGGACACAAGTGGGGGTAGCAAATACTTTGTTGTCGAATAGAGTTCTCCGGAATAGACGTGCATACGGGCCGCCGTGGATGGTGCTGCATGTCACCGTGATCTCACGGTATTTGTCAATGGGTATTTCTCCCGCATCCGGGCACTTACCGCCCTGGTATTTTCCCAGGACGATATCTGTTGCCCCATCCGCATGGGCGGCAAGTGTGGCCAGGGAATGGGTGGGAATGGTGTCGTCGCTATCAACAAAGTTGATGAACTCACCTTTTGCTGCCGCGACACCATTAGCGCGGGCCCGGGTTACCCCTTGGTTCTCCTGGTGAATCACGCGGATGCGGGAATCCCTGGCGGCATTCTGGTCGCAGATAGCACCGCAGTTATCCGGGCTGCCGTCATTGACGAGAATGAGTTCAAAATCGGTGAAAGTCTGCGCCAGAATGCTGTCGATGCATTCCTGAAGATAGGCTTCCACTTTGTAGACCGGGACAATGACGGAGACTTTTGGGATAAGTGGCTGATTCATCACAGAAAGGTCGTATAGTTGTTTTTGTGTTGTGTTTTTTCTGTCTGAGTGTGTAGCTTGGTTATTGTAAGAGTGAGGGAATCCCCTGTCGGTGTTATGAAGATGGTAAAGCATCTGAACTACGTTACTTCCTTCGCGTAAAGTTCTTTTTTAGGAAACTGCGGGCTTTTTTTGTAACATAGCGGGGAATATACAGAAGGTATGCTATATGTGCGAGAATACGGTGTTCCCATGCATTCATCCTGGTAAGCAAGGACAGAATACGCTTGGGCCCGCTGGGGTAGTTGCATGCTGTCTTGCATTCCCGGAAAATGAAAGCCGGTAAATACTCTTCAAGGTAACTGTATACCTCCTGCATACTTAATTCCTGGTTCGTTGCCGAGATGCCGCTGTTATCAAATTTTGCTACAGGAAAATCCAAGGGGGTATAGGAGGCGTTGCGAAGAACGATATCCTTGAATAAAAATTTTGTATCAGAGGCTATCTTGAGGCTTTCGTCATACGTCTCGTATGAAAATCTCTCTCTTCTAATGAATGCGGAAGGATGATAGGCCAGACCACCAAAAAAATCAGTCAGTTTGAATTCTACTACAGGGTAGATGTCGCGAATCCATTGATGATTTTGCATCAATTCGGTTATGCCCCAGCAATGGTCATACTTCCCGTACGCTGGATGCTGGATGAACTTCTCTACTGTGTCAGGAGTGCTCATCAAATCTCCTGAGTTGCGGAAGAGAAGGTATTCGCCGTGCGCCTGGGCGAGACCTTTGTTCATTGCATTGTAAATTCCCTGATCTTTTTCGCTTACCCAATAGGAGATTTTGTCGGCAAATTCGTGAATGACGTTAACGCTTCCGTCAGTAGAGCCGCCATCAATAACAATCCATTCAATTTCGTCAAACCGGGTTTGAGAAACGATGCTTGACGCGGTTGCTCTTAATCCGGCAGCATCATTATAGTTTATCGTGACAATGGATACCTTGGGCATGTTTTTTATGGGTGGGGGACAAGTCTATCGAAAGAGTAGAGGAATATATGTTTGTAGTCAAGGTTTTTTCTTGACAGAAAAGGCTAAAATCACTAACCTTTCATTCGCTGAAAGTGTGAATGATTAATCTGTGAAAATTTATGGGCATAATAGATAAAATCATGCGTCGATTGGCAAGTGTTCTTCCAAGTACGCAGAAGCAGGTGGCCGATATTGAATGTCAGTTGAAGGACTTGCGTAATATATTGATATTTAATAACCCTGTTGAGCGCGTTCCTAAGGCAGCAGGGAAATTGCGCCTCTTGCAAGAAGGGAATGCCGCGTTGCTGCGGCTTTTTGCCCGGAGAATGGAGTCTGCCGGATTATCTTTCTGGTTAGATTATGGCACGTTGTTGGGAGCCGTGCGTCACTCAGGCTTTGTACCATGGGATGATGACCTGGATGTTAGTATGATGCGTCCGGATTTTGAAGCTCTGATTGAGCAGTTGCCTGTTTTGTTTCCTAAGGAGGAGTCGTTTACATGGAGAATGAATGCCTATGGCTTCCTTCATATAGGCTACGAGGGGACGCCTCTAAATCTGGATGTATATCCATATCTGTTTCATTCTGAAGCCTATACCGAGCAAGGGAAGGAGGCTATCGAGCAGGGAATGAATCTTATCAAGTCGCGCGTTCGCGCCAGGATTCACAAACAGCCGTACACAGATAGGGAAATACAGGAATTGATACATACATATATTCCTGGGGGGACTACGTCGGATGCATCCATACAGTCTGCTATTTTCTTGTGCCCTTCCATTATTTTTACGAAAAATACCGTTTTGAGGTACGAGGACATTTACCCCTTGAAGAAATTGTCATTTGAAGGAACTGAGTATAATGTTCCGAATCATGCGCGGCAGTACCTGAGCTTCATGTTCGGGGATTACATGGCCTATCCTCCCAAGGTCGGGCATCAACATGCTCATATGGAGGAAATTGTAAAACGTATGCCATTTGAAGATGCGGTGAATCGCTTTATCGATGAATATGGTGAGTAATACTCCTGCCTGCTAGCCAGACGAATGAAGAGCCACCTGCCGGATGAACAAGGCAGGTGGCTTTTTTATGACGCCCGGCATCTGTCATGTATGCATGAAAGCTGGAATAAATCCTTGAGTAAAGATGGATTGAGGAGTCTGGTCATGCTCAGTATGCAGATGAGGCTGGTTGGCAGCCCTGCCACTATCTGCAGGGAAGTAGCGCTGGTTTGGAGCATCCAGGCCGGTATCCATGTGCTGGCGGCGGCGAGGACGAAGGTGGGAACCCAGTCGAGCAGTTGCTGGCGGACGGGAAGCCCCATGTAGCGGCGGGTGGCCCAGGTGTTGATGGCGAGGCAGAGGGCAGAGGTGGCCAGCGCGCCCCAGCAGATGGCTTTCACGCTGATGAAGAACATGCCGATGAGGATGGCGATGCCCAGGCATTTCTTGATGAGTTCGAGCCGCAGGAAGAGTTTTTCCGGGCCGCCGGCTTTGAGGAGGTTCAGGTTGATGAGCTGCAGATGCCAGGTGGCGTAGGAGAGGCTGAGGATTTGCAGGTAGGGTACGCATTCCTCCCAGCCGGGGCCGTAGCAGATCCGCACGATGGGCCCGGCAAAGGCGGCGGTGAAGCAGCAGAGCCAGGCGATGGGCAGGGTGAAGAGGCGCATGTACCGGCGGTAGACCGCGATGAGCTTTTTCGGGCTGCGCTGAAGCGAGCTGAGAATGGGGAAGGTGACCTGCTCAATCATGTAGCAGAGCACCGTGGGGCACATGGCGGCCAGCTGCGCGCCGTTCTTGTATCCGGCCAGGGCGGCGGGGGTGTATACCTTGCCGATGAAGAAGGCACGGGCGTGGATGTAGGCTGTGTCCAGCAGGCCGGTGGCGGCCAGCCGGCAGCTGAGCGGGGCGAGCTCGCGGAAGGACTTTCCGCTGAAGAGGAAGCCCGGTCGCCAGGGGCAGAGCCACCAGAAGAGCAGGGCGCTGATGCTGGCGCTGGTCACGCCCTGCACCATGTAGGCCCACACGCCCCAGCCCTGCCACACCAGCACCAGGCAGAGCGGCAGGGCAATGAGGGCTGCCGCTATGCTGATGAGGGCGGGCTGCTTGAATTGCCGGCGTGCCATGTAGTGCGCCATGTGCACGCTTACGGTGCTGTTGAGCAGCACGATGAGGGCGGAGACCCGCACCAGGTTGCATAGCGACGACGCATCAAAAAACGCGGCCAGCCAGGGGGCGGAGAGGAAAAGGAGCAGGGCGATGAGAAAGCCCATACCCAGGTTGAACCAGAAGATGGTATCGGCATCTTCCGCAGAGTACTTCTGCCTGCGGATGAGCGCGCTGCCGAAACCATTGGCCGCCAGTGTGCCCGCTGCGGTGAAGAAGATGGCGGTGAGCCCCATGAGCCCCATTTCCTCCTTGCTCAGCAGGCGTGCCAGCACCATGCTGTATACCAGCGTGACAGGCTGCAGCGTGCATTTCTGCAGCAGCATCCAGCGTATGCCGTGGGCTGTTTCGCGGGTGATGCGGTTCATGGCTCTGGATGTGGAAGAATGCCCAACGGCAGAATTATCAGGAATAGAATGACCACGCCCCCGGCAATCAGCCAGGTGGCATCCGGGGTAAGGAAGATAACTGGTTTCAGGAAGCGGCGCGCGCTGTAGAGGAATCCGTACAGCAGGCCTCCTTTCAGGATGATAATCAGGCTGGACAGCACGGAAATGGCATAGGTCTGGCGCAGGTAGTGCTGGTGGTAGATGACGGTGGTGAGGACATTGCTGAGGCAGTTTTCCTGCAGGCAGAATCCGGCTACATCATAGAGCCCGTCATAACTGAACCACCCGCCCAGAATCACGGGCAGCAGCGCATAGGCCACCAGCCGGCTGCGCTGCGCCAGAATCAGCATGAAGAAGAGGAACACCGCCCCCTGCAGGTAGATGCAGGCGGATTTCACCACGTGGTCCAGGCTCCAGAGGCTGAGCGCAGCGGCCAGTACCCCCAGCAGGATGAGGGAGGTGAGCTGTTCACGGGTGGTGCGGTATCCGGTGGAGGTCATACGGGCAGGGGAATTATGGCAGGTCGCTGGGGGAAACGGTGCTTGTATAAATCAGACTGGCGCTGGTGCCCAGATGCTCACGGATGAATTGGCGGCAGTCGAGCGCCTCTGTGCCGTATACCATGATGCACACCTTCTGCTGGTGCAGCTGGCGCATGGTATCCAGGTGCTCCAGAAAGAGCTCGGCAGATATGGTGATGAGGGGGTATTGGTGCTCGATTGCCTGTTGCAGGGCGATGCTGTGCGAGATGCAGAATGCCGGATACCAGATGCCTGCTTTCAGCGCCCGCACATAATCCTGCGGTGAGAATACCTCCACTATCATCCGCTGCGGCAGGGGGATTTCCTGCAGCAGGAGCTCAAAATCGGAAACCTTGTCCGTCACGAGAACCATTTCCGGGTGCTGCAGCATCAGCTCATGAATCATCCCGCCGCTCAGTGGGGTCTGATTCCCGTTTATCCTCAATTGCAGCGCATCGGCCAGAGTTCCGGGGGTACTGCGGCTTCCGGTAAACTGGCGGAACATGCCCCAGTCATGCGCAGCCAGCAGGTGTCTGTCTGCGGTCACGAGTAAATCGAACTCAACGAAGGAGAATCCCCGTGCCCGGGAATCGGCAAAGGCCTCTGCGGAGTTTGTGTAGAGATAGGCCCCCACCCCGCCGCCGTGGGCAATGAGGTTCCCGCTGTCTGGCTGGTGGAACCGCCGGATGTCTTCTCCACGGCTTTCCAGTGCAGCCGCCAGCTCGGTTTTGTATCGTTGCTTGCTGTTGCTCAGGGCATTCCACGCGCTATAGATGCCTGCCGCAGCCAGGAGACAAAGAATCAGGAGCGGAATCAGCCGCTTCCCCGGTTGTTTTGTGGCGGAGAACACGGTTTAAGTGAACAGGGAATAGTGAATAATGAATAGTGGGGAACTCATTTTTTCACTTGCAGGTAGATAATCTGGCGGTGGTAGCGCGGGTCGGGGGAGTCGGTGGTGAGCACCAGGCGGTTCAGGGCGGGTTTTGCCGTGCTGCGCGGGGTGATGGTGACGGTGTATTCGCTGCCGCGTTTCACGACCTTGGGGGAGTAGTCAAAGGCCTCCCCGCTCAGGGAGGCATCGGTAATGTGGCTGATGGGGCTGCCCTTGGGCAGGGTGATGCGCAGCACCTGCGGCGTGGCCGAAGAGCCGCGTTTCCATACCAGGCTGCGGGCAGAGAGCTGCATGGCCTGCGGCACGCGGAACTGCATGCGCAGCGTCACTTCTTTCCCATCGCCTGTTTCGGCACTGATGGTTTTCTCTACATCGCGGTCAAAAGTGCGGGTGTCTACCACGGCGGTGAGCCTGCTGCCGCTGACCTTCACCTTGGTGCAGTCGCAGTGGGGTTCTGCTTCCTCAATCTGTTCTCCGCTGGTTTCAAAGACGACGGTGGCGCTCTGCTGCCCGAACTGCAGCGGCACTGTCTGAGTGGGGGTCTTGAAGACGGCCAAGACGGGCAGGGTGAGAATTAATGCAAAAACGATTTTTTTCATGCTTGCTCGGAGATTGCTAAAGTTCGACTAAAGTTCGACTAAAGTTCGACTAAAGTTCGACTAAAGTTTTGACCTTTTATCATTGCCTTTTGCTGTAAGTTTCCAGACTTTCCCGCTTCCCCATACGATGCATTCATCCCTCCGCAGTTCTGCGAGTAGGTTAGAAATTTTGCGTTTCTTTTGTATCTGTGTGTAGGAATCAGGCAATTTGCTGGTCAGTAATTGTTCCAATTGAGAAAGCGATGCGTGCTCCCACTCGTATATATAACTCAGAATGAGTTTTTTGTAGTAGCTGTTATCAAACGCTTTATTCCTGATATATTGCTCCTTAAATTCATTTGTCTCGAGCATTTCTACAGTGCGATGTGAGAGGAATGGAGCTGTTTTGCGACCTTCCACCAGTTCCCTCTTCTTAACGTCTTTCCATTCTTCGTCACTTAGTGGACGTTGCTTCTGCACTTTGTCCAGGGCCAGCACGGTGTGAAGCGGAAGCTCTGTATCCTGCTGGAGCATGCGCGCGAAATCCTCGCTGATGATGCATCCGTGCAAGGTGGCGCATACTTTTCCTTCCGAAAAATCATAATCAGGCATGGGGAAGAGCCTTTTGCGTTGGAAGGTATATACCTTACGGATGCCGCCGCCCTGGGTTTCTATCATGTTCAGGTTGCGCATGGCTTCTACCAGGAATGGGTTTCGGTAGGATTCTTCCGGAGCATTGGCTTCGATGACCCGCTCGATGGAAAGAGGAATGAATGTGCCGTAATTAGAGAAAATGAGGTGGTGGTCTTCAAACTCCACTACGTTAATCCGCGCTCGTTTGGTATAGTCCTGGTGCGCAATGCAGTTGTACAGAAGCTCGCGGATACAGAATGGCTCGTAGCGCAGCAGTTCTTCCGGGAAAAGACTTTGCTCATTGAGCAGGTAGCGGAACTTAAGGTTGCGGATTTTTCGGTAAACTTCTTCAGTAGAGAGGATGAAGGGGATTCCAAAAATCTCGTAATCCTTGTCCTCGTTACTAACCGTTTTAAGATTCCAGCGAATCTTTGCCACTGCGGGTGAGAGCAGGTGCTCTGCTTCGTCTTTGCCAAGTAGAATCAACGCGGTGCGGGTAATTTTGCCTCTTCTGGTCAGCTTGGCTTTATTAAGGAATGTGGCGTCATCCCATGTGGTCATTTCCTCAGCATATTTAGGATTACGCTTGAGAAATTCCGTTTTTGCCACTTTAATGGCCAGTGGGTCAAGGTCATCTATCGATGCTTCTTCAATAATTCCGGCAGACCAGTCATCCTCCGTCTGACGACGGATTTCTTCAATCTTATCGATGGAAAGAGCGCAGGTGCTTTCCCCATTGCGTCCGAAATAGTGCCCATTCCAGGCGATGGGAATCCCTTTCGGAGCAGCCGGTATCTGGAACATGAGGATGCGTTTACCATCTCGCTCAGCTTCGTATATTTCACGAATTGTCAAACCGGCGGTCATGGAGCAGGCAATATCCTGCTTTAATTTGATTGGAGGCTGATACTCTGTGCCTACTGCTTTACGCGGAAATTTGTCGGAAATTCCATAGATAAGCCATGCGTAATCCTTTCTGCGCAGGTTCGCTTCATTGCTGAGTGCAGAGATGTATTTGCGTAAATCATCTGTCTGAAGTCCCTTTCTGGCCTCCTTGAACTCCAATACCTCATCTTCCCTTCTGGTCAGGAAGGAGTCTAACAGCTGGTTGATGTGGATATCGGCAAGCATGGGTGTTATCCTTTCTTTTCCTCCTCCGGCTTCATGAAGAAGCTGGAGATGATGAACAAGGCGGCGGCAATGCAGACGCAGGAATCGGCTACGTTGAAGGACGGCCAGTGGTAGCCACAGGGGAACATCTCCGTTTTAATCCAGGGGAAGGAGAAATCCAGGAAGTCGACCACATACCCGCTCATCAGGTTGGCGAAGAACCCTTTTCCCTCCGCGCCGGGAATGAAGAAGCCTTGCAGGAGACGGTCGGTCATGTTGCCGATGATGCCGGTGGTGATGAGTGCCCAGGCCACGCGCAGCGCGCGGGTGGAGAAAAAGCCCTTGCGGAACAGGCGGTAGAACCACACCAGTGCCACAATCTGGATGCACAGGAACACGAAGGGAGCCCACACGGTGCCGTGCCCGGTGCCGAAGGCCACGCCGGTGTTGTGCACGCGCACAAGGCAGAAATTCATGAATTCGCTCCCCTGGATGACCGGGATGAGCTTGCTGCTGAAGCTGTGTTCCCAGTTGTAGGGGAAGTTCAGCACGATGGCCCATTTGGTGAGCTGGTCGAGGGCGTAGAGGCCGATAATGAGGAGGATGAGCCAGAGGGAAACGCGGCGGGGCATAAGCTGTTTTGAGGATGAGGACAGGCGCGCTCCTTGGTTGGGAGTGCGCCTGTCCGTTGGTGTGAATGGTTAGTTTATCAGGCCATGACGGCGGCGCAGCGTTCGCAGAGCCCCTCGTCGTTCACGGCGGGTTCGTAGCGGCGGCAGCGGGGGCACATGGCGTGCGGGGTCATGGTGGCGGTGGCGGCCAGTTCGGAGCCGGTGCTTACTTCCAGGTCGGCCAGGATGAAGAATTCCTTGGCAAACTGCTTGTTCTGCAGCAGTGCCAGCACGGCGGCGTCCTCCGTGGCAGGCACGGTGAGGGCAACGGCGGCTTCGTTGTTCTTCTTGAAGGCCTTGGCCTGGATCTGGGCTTCGATGGCCACCTGGATGGTGCTCTTGATCTGGAGCAGGCGGTCAAAGGTGGCGGTGAGCCCGGCATCAAAGGCGGGGTCAGCGGTGGGGAAGTCCTGCTCGTGCACAGAACCTTCGTTGCCGGCGTGTTCCCAGGCCTCGTCGCAGGTGTAGGCCAGCACCGGGGCGAGCAGCTTCACCAGCACATCGAACACGCGGGCAATGGCAAACTGCTTGCTGATGCGGTGCGGGGAGTCCGCGGCATCGCAGTACAGGCTGTCCTTGGTCATGTCGATGTAGAGGGCGGAGAGGTCGTTGGTGCAGAACTGGTTGATAGCCATGAACACCTTGCGGAACTCGTAGCCTTCGTAGGCGGCGCGCACCTCGCGGATGAGCGTGTTGGTGCGCTCCAGAATCCAGGCATCCGTGGGGTCGAGCTGGGCGGGCTGTTCGCCCTTGTAGCCCTTCAGGTTGGCCAGCAGGATGCGCAGGGTGTTGCGCAGGCGGCGGTAGGGGTCGGTAATCTGCTTGAACAGGTCCTCACCGAAGGGAACCTCGTTCTGCCAGTCCACGCTGCTCACCCACAGGCGCACGATGTCTGCGCCGTACTTCTCGTAGAAGTACTTGGCGTTGGTGGGCTTGGTGTAGGTGCCCTGGGCGCTCTTGGAGAGCTTGGAGCGGTCCTGGTTCACCACGAAGGCGTGGGTGAGCACCTTCTTGTAGGGCGCAGCGTTGCGCCAGGCGCAGGAGAGCATGAGCGAGCTCTGGAACCAGCCGCGGTGCTGGTCGGTGGCTTCGAGGTACACATCGCAGGGGGCGCAGAGTTCCGGGTGGCGCTCCAGCACGGCCACGTGGGAGCAGCCGGAGTCAATCCACACGTCGAGGGTGTCCTTGCCCTTCTTGAGGTTGGCGGGCAGGCCCAGCTTCTCGCAAAGCTGCTCGCTGGTCAGCTCGAACCAGATGTTGGTGCCGTGTTCGGCCACCAGGTCGGCCACCTTGTTCACGATGTCGGCGCTCAGCACGGGCTGGTCGTTTTCGTCGAAGAAGACAGGCAGGGGCACACCCCAGGTGCGCTGGCGGGAGATGCACCAGTCCGGGCGGGCTTCCACAGTGCTGTAAATGCGGTTGCGGCCCCAGGCGGGCATCCATTCGGTCTTGTCAATCTGCTCCAGCGCCACGGGGCGCAGCTTCTCCATGCTGATGAAGAACTGCTTGACGGCGCGGAAGATGATGGGGGTCTTGGAGCGCCAGCAGTGCGGGTACTGGTGGGTGAATTCCTCGCGTCCCAGCAGGCGGTTGCCTTCCACCAGCAGGGTGATGATGTCCTCGTTGCTCTGGAACACGTGCTTGCCGACCAGGTGGGGCAGGCCGCATTCGGCGGTGTAGTTGCCGTCGTCATCCACCGGGGAAAGCACGGGCAGCCCGTAGGCCATGCCGGCAATGTAGTCGTCCATACCGTGGCCGGGGGCAATGTGCACGGCGCCTGTGCCGGCATCGGTGGTCACATAGTCGGCGTTGATGATGAGGGATTCGCGGTTCAGGAAGGGGTGGCGGGCGTTGCGCTTCTCCAGCTCGCTGCCCTTGAAGGTGGCCAGTTCTTCCACGAGCGTCCAGCCGGTCTTGGCGCTGACGGTTTCGATGAGTTCACGCACGATGATGAACTTGCGCTCAGCGCCGTCCTTGGCGTAGCGGCCGATGACGTAGGTGAAATCCGGGTTCAGGGCAATGGCCAGGTTGCTGGGCAGGGTCCAGGGGGTGGTGGTCCAGATGACCATTTCAGTGCCCTCAATGCCGCAGACCTCGCCGCTCATTTCAAAGCCCACATAAATGGCGGTGGAGGTGTCCTCCATGTATTCCACCTCTGCTTCTGCCAGGGCGGTGTGGTGGGCATAGCTCCACTGCACCGGCTTCATGGACTGGTACACAGCGCCGCTTTCCACCAGCTTGGCGAACACGCGCAGGATATCAGCCTCGTACTTGGGCTCCATGGTGATGTACGGGTTGAACCAGTCACCAAACACGCCCAGGCGGCGGAAGGACATGCGCTGCAGGTCAATGTAGTTGAGCGCAAATTCGGTGCAGCGGCGGCGGATTTCTGCGGGTTCCAGGCCCTGGAATTCCTTGACTACCTTGGCTTCGATGGGCAGGCCGTGGCAGTCCCAGCCGGGGATGAAGGGGGCATAGTACCCCGCCATGGTCTTGCTCTTGACGATAAGGTCCTTGAGTACCTTGTTCAGCGCGGTGCCCATGTGCACGTCGCCATTGGCAAAGGGAGGGCCGTCGTGCAGCACGAAACGGGGGGCATTCTGCGCCTTGCGGCGCGTTATAATTCGCTCATAAAGCTTTTCATTCTCCCATTTTTCCAGACGCGCCGGCTCCTTGGTCGTGAGGTCACCACGCATGGGGAACGTGGTATCCGGCAGGAAGATGGTGTCTTTGTAGCTTTTGGCGTTTGTGGTCATACGCGCGCCATTGTACGCTTATCCTGCTCAAAAGTCAACACGTAAAAGGTGTTTTGGACTGTGTTGCAGACAAAAGCGGCGCGCCCGTCCGGGTGCGCCGCTGGGAAGATGTTGCGTTGGTATGTGGAATCAGTTCTCGTCAGCCTGTTCCTGTTCCAGGTCGCGCACTCGGCGCACCTTGGCACCCAGCATCATGAGCTTTTCATCCAGCATCTCGTAGCCGCGGTCGATGTGGTAGAGACGGTGAATCTCTGTTGTGCCTTCGGCAGCCAGGGCGGCAAGCACCAGGGCGGCGCTGGCGCGCAGGTCGCTGGCCATGACCGGGGCGCCGGAGAGGCCGCTCACGCCAGTGATGATGGCGGTGCCGCTGTCTACCTTGATGTTGGCGCCCATGCGCTTGAGCTCGGAGCAGTGCATGAAGCGCTGCGGGAAGATGGTGTCCTTCACCACGCTGATACCGGGGGTGAGGGCAAAGAGGGCCGTCATCTGCGCCTGCATATCCGTGGGGTACTCCGGGTAGGGGTTGGTGAGAATCTTGCCGCTGCGGGGATTTTCGCCGGGGGCAACGAAGACGGAGGTGCCGTCCTCATTGTATTCGACGCGGTGGCCGCATTCCACGAGCAGGTCGGAGATAGCCTTCATGTGCGGGCGGTACACGCGGTTGATCATGAGACCGTCGCTCACCATGGCGGCGGCCACCATGAAGGTGCCGGCCTCAATGCGGTCGGGAATGACGGTGTGGTCGCAGCCGTGCAGTTTCTCGACACCGTGGATGGTGATGGTGCGGGAGCCTGCGCCTTCGATGCGGGCACCCATCTTGTTGAGGAAATTAGCGAGGTCCACCACCTCGGGTTCGCGGGCGGCGGATTCGATGACGGTGGTGCCCTTGGCCAGCACAGCTGCCATCATGATGTTGTCTGTGCCCAGCACGGTGGGACCGCTGTCGCCACGCATATCAATGGTGGTGCCGATGAGACCGTTGGGAGCATCGATGACGAGGTTGCCGCCCTTGACCTGGACACGGGCGCCCAGTGCCTTGATGCCGCGGATGTGCAGATCCACCGGGCGGTCACCAATAACGCAGCCGCCGGGAAGGGGCAGCACGCACTTGTGCATGCGGGCCATGAGCGGGCCGAGCAGGCAGATGGAGGCGCGCATCTTGCGCACCTGTTCGTAGGAAGCCTTGTGGGAGATACCCTCCGGGGATTCGATGCGAACCGTGCCGCTGGAGCGCTCTACGGAGCAACCCAGCTGGCTGAGAATCTGCAGCATGTAGTTGGTGTCGGATACGTCCGGCACGCGGGAGATGCGCACGGGCTCATCGGTGAGCAGGGCTGCTGCAAGAATGGGAAGAGAGGCGTTTTTTGAACCACTGATATTGACGGAACCACTGAGCCGGGTGCCGCCTTCTACGATAAGTTTATCCATGGTGTGTGTGAGATTCGCTGGTGTTTGGATTGCCTATACATTAACATACCCCCGCCGGGCTGGCAAGGAGAATCGGTCATCTCCTTTTAAGAAATACACGCGCGCGGAGGGTAACTTATCAAAAAAGCCGCTTCCCTGAGCGGAAAGCGGCTTTCTTATTTGTTGCTCTATCGGCTCTGTGCTTTACAGCAGGGAGAAGGCGATGTTGAGACCGGCGGTCACGATGGACACCATGCTCATGAGCTTGATGAGGATGTTCAGGGACGGGCCGGAGGTATCCTTGAAGGGGTCACCCACGGTGTCACCCACCACGGAGGCATCATGCACAGCAGTGTGCTTACCGCAGTAGGGAGCGTCGCCGGTTTCGATGTACTTCTTGGCGTTATCCCAGGCGCCACCGGAGTTGGCCATGAACACGGCGAGCACGAAGCCACCGGCAAGACCACCGGCCAGCAGGCCGAACACACCGGGAACACCCATGATGAGGCCGGTAGCGATGGGTACGATAACGGCAATCATGGAGGGCACAACCATTTCACGCTGGGCACCCTGAGTGGAGATAGCCACGCAGCGGGCGTAGTCGGCCTTCTTGCGGCCTTCGAACACGTCCTTGTCGCTCAGCTGGCGGCGCACTTCTTCCACCATGCTCTTGGCGGCGCGACCCACGGCGTTCATGGTCAGACCGCAGAACAGGAAGGAAAGCATGGAACCGATGAAGATACCAAGCAGCACCTTGGGGTTCATGAGGGTCACGTCGAAAGCGGCCATGAACTCTGCGATGTTCATCTTGGCAACCTCGGCGCTGTTCAGCACCTGTTCGCCGAAGAAGCTGGTCTTGAAGGTTTCACCGTAGTGCAGGGCGGCAATCTTGAGCTCCTCGATGTAGGAGGCAAGAAGGGCGAGGGCGGTCAGAGCGGCGGAGCCGATGGCGAAGCCCTTACCGGTGGCGGCGGTGGTGTTACCCAGGGCGTCCAGGGCGTCGGTGCGGCTGCGCACGTCATCACCCAGAGCGCTCATCTCGGCGTTACCGCCGGCGTTGTCGGAGATGGGGCCGTAGGCGTCCGTGGCCAGGGTGAGACCCAGGGTGGAAAGCATACCCACAGCAGCGATACCGATGCCGTAGAGACCCATGCTCATGTTCTGAGCGGAGAAGGTCCACTCACCAGCAGCGCAGAGGTAAGCGCCGATGGTGCCGAGCACGATGAAGAGCACCGGCCAGCAGGTGGAAATCATACCCACGCCGATACCGGAGATAATCACGGTGGCGGGACCGGTGGTGGCGTTCTCAGCGATGAACTTCACCGGCTTGAATTCGAAGGAGGTGTAGTACTCCGTCACCTTGCCGATGGCGATACCCACCACCAGACCGATGACGATGGAGCCCCAGAGGCCCAGCCAGTTCTCGATGCCCAGGGCGTAGAGCACGCCAGCAGCGGCAAGAGCGATAAGTACGCCGGAAACATTGATACCGAAGTTCAGAGCAGCCATGAGCTGGGTCTGGTTAGCCTCGGGCTTGGTGCGTACCAGGAAAATACCGATAACGGAAAGCAGAGCGCCGATAGCGCCGATGATCATGGGAGCCATGACCAGCTGCAGACCGGTCTCGTAGGCCCAGCCGGCGGTGGCAGCAGCGGCTGCACCCAGAGCGGCGGAAGCCAGAATGGAACCAGCGTAGGACTCGTACAGGTCAGCGCCCATGCCGGCCACGTCACCCACGTTGTCGCCCACGTTGTCGGCGATGGTGGCGGGGTTACGGGGATCGTCTTCGTTGAAGTGGTACTCGGTCTTACCCACGAGGTCAGCGCCCACGTCGGCAGCCTTGGTGTAGATACCACCACCCACACGGGCGAAGAGTGCCTGCAGAGAAGCGCCCATGCCGAAGGTCAGCATAATGGTGGTAATCTGGGTCAGACGGCTGATGCCTTCAGCGGCAACCAGACCGGTCTTGTCGAGGATGAGATACCAGCCGGAGATATCGAGCAGGCCGAAGCCAACCACGGTCAGACCCAGCACAGCGCCGGAGCGGAAGGCAAGCTGGAGACCCTTGTTGAGGCCGTCCTTTTCGTCACGGCAGGCCTGGGCCACGCGGCCGGAGGCATAAGTAGCCGTCTTCATACCGATGAAACCAGCCAGACCGGAGAAAATACCACCGGTGAGGAAGGCGATGGGTACAATGTTGTTCTGCAGGCCGTAGTAGGCCATGATGCCGAACACCACTGCGATGATGACGAAGAAGATGGAAACAATCTTGTACTGCTGTTTCAGGTAAGCCATGGCGCCTTCGCGCACGTAGCCGGCAATCTCCTTCATGCGGTCGTTGCCTTCGTCGGCCTTCTTCATGTCGAAGAAGAACTTAGCTGCAAATACCAGCGCGACGACAGAAGCAAACGGCACTATCCAGAATAATATCTCGGGGTTCATGTTCGTTTGTTATATTTGTTTTGGTGACTTTTTTGCAGGCACAAAAAAGCGCCACAGTCTACACTAAAAGTCCTGCTTTGGCAACCCGAATTTCGCAGTCTGACAGAAAAATGACGGGTTAATTCCAGAAAAAATAAAAAAGAGCCATATGAAATTGACCGAGGCCAGTGCAGAATGCTATAAATGAGGACACGGAAGGCGCCGGTAGGATAATGAAATGAGATTAAGAAGAGAAGGACGAAAGCGTAGAGTACGCACCCATACCCCCTTGGGCAGGGGGTGTGCTCCCGGCAGTGTTTCCGCGTGTGCCACGTTGCGCAGCTCGCGGCAGCTTTTATCCTGTCTGCGGCAGGGGGGAGACGTTCATTCGGTGGATACATTCGGATTATCCCCCCTGTTCCGCGCGGTTATGGCCGGCTCGGTTGATAATGTTCTTGCACTTGCAGAATATGGCGCAGAGGTGAATCAGGTGGCCGTGGTGACACTTCAGATACTGCGGGCTGCCGCCTTGTATCGCATCAATGAGCATCTGGGGCTTCAGGGAGCCACTGCTATTCCGTTTGAGGCTCCGTTCTTTCTGACTCCGCTTCATCTGGCTGCTCTGAGCGGATCTGCAGAGTGTATACAGGTGCTCCGCTGCAATGGGGCAGATGCCCATGCATGTGTTTCCGGCCCGCTACCTTCGTTGAGTGGTACCCCCTTAGAGTTCTGTGCCAGATTTCTGCCTCAGGATACAGATCAGGAAAGAGAGACCAGGCTTCGTTGCCTTGCTGCTTTTCAGGGTATAGGATTTTCGGACCTGGATAAGGTGGTGTTCCGCTTGTTCCTGCATAGGGACCGCAATGCTTCTCCATCAACAATTGATACGCGGGTGGCACAGATTCAGCGGTGCGAGAGTCTGCTGCGCTCGTTTTTCGTGTCTCAACGAGTTTTTCTTTTTCGCAATATGGATGTGGAGATGCTGCAGAAAATGCAGCTTGCGCTGCGGCAGATGGAGCAGTTTCAGCTGCTGAATCTCCGACAACATGGCGGTATGGAAAATGCGCTTGACGATTTCATTTCTTATGCAAAAAGTTCTATGCGTAAGAAATACAGCGCCCTATAGTTGGTTGCGATTTTGTGCTTATTTCCAGTATTTGTAGAGAAAAGGGCAGCGATATGATGCTCTCTTTATGGAGCAGGCTCTTTTCAGAAACGAACACAACAAATACAAGAGATATGACACTCGATATTGATATAGACGCTTTTGATGACCCGGAATGTGATTATGCCGTTATCAACCTCGGGGTTGACTGGATGGTGCGGGCTTATGTGAAGGAAAGCCGATACCAGGACAATCTGCAGGGAAGCTGGATTCGCGTGGGGGATATCCCGGCGATTCTGACTCAGGTTTACAGCCTGCGTTTGTGCCCGGGAGTGGGGGGAGCAGATGCTGTAGACATTCTCAGCTGTGAAGAGGTGGCTGGCGGTGGAGGGGCGTATCTGCTGGCACCTCTGCCCGCAGAGGGCGAGGCTCCTTTTGCGGCGGCTGCCACAGAAGGAGAGTGGCTGCCGTCGGGGTGGAATCCGGCCTGTCGTGCCCTCTGGCTGGGGGATGATGTGCATCTCCGTGTAGTTGGAAATGAGGCTTTTCATAGCGTGAAGGAAATCGTAGCACCACGTGGCATGGTATATAGGAAGGAATCCCGCATCTGTTCCTACTTGAGTGCCGGACATCGCCGCTGGGTGAGACCCGCCGGGCAGGAACAGCCGGTTGTTCAGGTGGAGGCGCCCAGAATGATGCGACTGGTTCTTTCCGGGTATCGGTGGGCGGAATCTGAGCCGCCTTGTGTCATAAGGCTGGCCCACACATTCAGTATGTTCAATGTGCGGAAGACGAACCAATATAGTTTCTCCCTGGATGTGTACGGTCGCCGTATTTCCGGAGAGAAAGCATTTCAGTTTCCCCGGGCTGAGTGCTATGCCGACATTGCTGCATCGTATTGCGAGAACATGTAATCACTATCCCCTATATATAGAGAGACTTTATTTCTGATGACACCTGAACAAATGGAATCCGGCAAAAAGGAAAAATCTGATTCGTCTATCAGTATGTCTAAGCAAATGGCAAGGGCCGCCTGGGCCGGCCTCATGGTGGGGGATGCTCTGGGGGCTCCTGTAGAGTTCTGCCATGAATATGAAATCCGCCGCGCCTATCCAGATGGTCTGGACCGCATGGTGCCGGGATTCGGTATCTGCACAGACCGCAAGGCTGGCGAGGTGACTGATGATACCCAGATGGCCTGGTGTCTGCACCAGGCTCTGCTGGATGCCGATGGTTGGGATGAAGTTGCCACCCGTCTCCGCTATATGGACTGGTTTGAGACTGACCCGCCGGATGCGGGTGAGGCTGTGAGTGCTGCGTTGGCTGGCTCCCCCCTGTCCGATAGCCAGGGAAATGGTGCGTTGATGCGCGTGTTGCCCATAGCCCTGTGGGCGGCGGAGCATCCGGATTTCGACTGGCAGCGAGCTGCGCGGGAAGATGCCTCCATTACGCATCCGCACCCGGTGTGTGGAGATGCCAATGTGGTATATGTGCACGCCTTGCTGCAGGCCATGCAGCCCGGGGCTTCTGCCCGTGGTGTTTATGAATCTGCCTTGCGCTTTGCTGTGGAGCAGGGGGTAGCCGCATCGGTTCTGGATGCCGTGCAGCGTGCTGCGTCGGAGCGACCTGATTACGATGGCGAGTTCATCGGCTGGCTGCTCGTGGCTCTGCAGAGTGCCTTCTACCAGCTGCTGCATGCCCCGGATTTCCGCTCGGCGCTGGTGGATATTGTATCTGCCGGTGGCGATACGGATACCAATGCTGCTATAGCTGGTGCCTTGCTGGCAGTCTTGTACGGAGAGGACAGTATACCTCGCTCCTGGCTGGTATGTGTGCGCGCGGTGAATGAACCTCGTTACACTAGGTTGCTGCCCCGTAGAAAGGAAAAATGATGATGATACTCCAATCTGTTATCGATAGAGATGATGCAACGGCTCTGAGCCTGCTCATGCCCGAAACGTATTCGCCGGATTCCTTCCTGGAAAACGGGCAGACTCTTCTTCAGTACGCGGCGGAAAAAGGGGCAGGAAACTGCGTCCGGCTGTTGTTGTACAAGGGGGCTGATGCCAATCTGTCCCGCCGCGGCCTCAGACCATTGGGGCTTGCTGCTCTGCATGGTCATGCAGATATTATGGAATATCTGCTGGCTGGTGGGGTGAACCTGGAACCTATCAGCACGGGGAATGCCATGATTATTGCGGCACGTGCTGGGCACGCGGATTGTGTGCGGGTTATATTGGAGATGGGTAATGATTTCGAGATGGTTCTGGAGGCGCTTCATAAAGCACTTTCCCAAGGGCATAGCGACTGCGTTTCTCTCCTGTCTGCAGAGTTGTGGGAGAACGCTCAGAATATTGAGACTTTTTATGAGTTTGTCGAGCAGGAGGTGCAGGATGAGGAATTGTTGGAGTTCGCGTATTCAGAGCAGGTTCGTTCGCTGATTCAGTCTGCTCCTCCTCCGGGGACTGTTCGGCAGGCGATTGCCCGGAATGATAAACCCGCCTTGGAGCGCATGCTGGTATCCGGTGCAAATCCTTCCGTCAGGTATATATGGAGCGATAGCACCTTGGGGGAGGCCGTGGCGCAAGCTGCGGGCAATGGCAAAGAACCGGAATTAGCCTCTCTCCTGGTTGCTGCCGGGGCAGATGTCAATGCTATGACCTTTTATGAAGCAAAGGAGGCAGAGTTTCTGTTCCCCGGAATCTTTGATATCAAGGGTGAACCACTCAGCGTCCTTGCTGCGGTGCGGCGGAATGATGTGTCTGCTCTGTGCCGTATGCTTGAGAATGGAGCTAATCCCGACAAACCACTGTCTGAGGATTTTTCGACGCCTCTCATCGTGGCCCTGCAATTGGAACACACCCGCTGTGCAGAATTGCTGGTGCAGGCCGGTGCCTGCTTGTATGCCCTCGATCAGCAGGGGATGTCTCCTCTGCAGTTCTTGATGAAAAATGCCTGCTAATCATGAAAATACAACGCCCTATAGTTCGTAGTGAAGAAGGAATTGTGTAAGTATTACAATGACGATACAACAAGCAACGCTTCTATCACACCATGATTACAACCACACACCTCACCACGAAGAAGGAAAAATCCACCGGAAATAATCAAAGCTTCGAGAGCCTGCTGGGTGCCCATGGCATCAAATCCGCTCGTGCGCCTCGATTCATCATCTCGATGAATCCCTCAGCCTGCGAGAAATGGCTCTGCCAGGTAGCCGCCTGTGATCAGGTGGTGAACGGCTGGATTCTGCGCAACACCGCTGAGCGGTTCGTATACCTGAATCCGCTCAGCGAGGTGTGGGAAAAGCTGCAGCAGTTCACGCAGAAGCAGAATTTCCGCGTTCCGGAAGGGTATACCTATCTGCTGCACCAGGCTTCGCTCCAGCAGTCCGTCGCCATGGCGCCTGCGCAGATGCTGGGGCTTCAGCTCAAGGACGAGCAGGTCACCTCGGTGGCCTCTCTGAATGTGCTGCCGCTGAATGAGCGCCCCTTCCGCAATATTCGCGTTTATCCGGAGGATATTGTGACCTCGGCCCTGCAGGCCATGTCACTGCTTGCCGGCGGTTTCACCTGCCCGGTGAAGATGCATCACTGTCTGCCGGGCGGGCTTACCACCCGCCAGCAGCGCATCATCCGTAGCCTGTTCTACCAGCTGAGCGAGATTTTTACCTCGTCCGGCTTTGAGGTGATTATGGAGGCTGCCCCTGTCAGCCAGTTCGCCGAAGAACTGGCTTAGTGAGGCTCATATGGGATTACGAAGAAGCTCCGTATATACGGATTTTTCTTGACCGCAGGGCCTGAGCCGTGTATCCTGCATGGTAACGAACGTTTTTGTTTGATATCACTATGAAAGCAGTACTTCTTTTTCCCGGTCAGGGTGCCCAGAAGGTGGGCATGGGTAAGGATTTCTATGATGTGTATCCCGCAGCTCGCGAGATGATGGATGCGGCAGATGCCGCGCTGGGGTATTCCCTCACCAAGGTGATGTTTGAAGGCCCGGATGAAGAACTGACCCGCACCTGCAACTGCCAGCCGGCACTCTATCTGCACGGCCTGGCTATCTACAAGGTGCTCAGCTCTCTGGTGAATATCGAGCCCGTGGCTGCTGCCGGTCTTTCTCTGGGTGAGTTCACAGCCCATGCCGCTGCCGGCACCTTCAGCATGGAGGATGGCCTGAAGCTTGTGCAGAAGCGCGGCGCTTTCATGGAGGAAGCCTGCCAGGCTGCTCCCAGCACCATGGCTGCCATGATCGGTGGCAGTGATGAGGCCGTGGCTAACCTGGCCGCAGAGTGCGATATCGACGTGGCCAACTACAACTGCCCCGGCCAGACGGTGGTTTCCGGCTCTGTGGAGGGTGTGGACAAGGCCGTGGCCGGTGCCAGGGCTGCCGGTATCAAGATTGCCAAGAAGCTCAATGTGGCCGGTGCTTACCACAGCCGCTTTATGAAGAGCGCCCAGACGGCTCTGCGTCCTGAGTTGGAGGCTACCCCCATGGCCACCCCCGCCGTGCCGGTGTACTGCAACTTCGAGGCTCGTCCCGTGACGGGGCCGGAGGATGTGCGCGCCATGCTGGGTGAGCAGGTGTGCGGTTCTGTGCGCTGGGCTGCCTGCATGCAGGATCTCATCGAGAAGGGGGAACGCCTCTTCATCGAAATGGGCCCGGGCAACACGCTGGCTGGTATGATGGGCCGTATCTGCAAGGAAGCCAGGGTGATTTCCATTCAGGATGTCGCCTCGCTCGAGGCTGCCGTGGCCGAGCTTAAGGCGATGTAATATTGTTCTTTGTATATTATCATGTTGCCCTGGTGCCGCATCGTGGCATCAGGGCGCTTTTTTTGTGTATTTTGCCATGCTGCCGGCTTGACTTGGCAGCGGTGCGGGTGTAATTTGCAGGCATGTACACCAGCTTTTTTGATGTGTTTTCCATCGGCATCGGACCGTCGAGCTCACATACCATGGGGCCCATGCGCGCAGCGGCCCGCTTTGCCCGGGAACTGGCAGAGCGCGGGGTGCTGGAGCAGGTGGAGAAGGTGAGGGTGTACTTATACGGCTCTCTGGCGCTCACGGGGGTGGGGCACGGCACGCCGGGGGCTGTGGTGTATGGCCTGCTGGGGCTGGATGCGGAGCGGATGGAAATGTCTGCCACACCGGCCATTGCCACACTGGCCACGGAAGGTAAGCTGCTGCTGAATGGCACGCACCCCATCACCTTCAGTGCCATGCAGGATGTGGTGCTGGAGAAGGAAATCACCCTGCCGGAGCATGCAAACGGCATGCGCTGCTGCGCGTTCGGCCCGGAGGGGCAGGAGCTTGCCAATGAGGTGTTTTTCTCCATCGGAGGCGGTGCCATCCGCCGCATTGATGAAATGGAGGAACTGCCGGAGCCCCCGCCGGTGGTGCCGTATCCCTTTGATTCCTGTGCAGAGTTGCTGCGGCATTGTAAGCATGAGAATATGACCATTGCCGCCGTGGTGCGATGCAATGAAATGGCTCTGCCCACGGGGCTGGAGCTGCGCTCCCGCATCCGCAAGATTCATGATACCATGGATAAGGCGATAGAGCGTGGTGTGAAGACTATGGGTGTGCTGCCCGGCGGCCTCAAGCTGCCCCGCCGTGCGCCGCGTATCTACCGCCGCCTGGCAGAGATGTTCCGCGAGAATACGCAGGATGCCCTCACCATCATAGACTGGATTAACCTGTGGGCCTTTGCTGTGTCGGAGGAGAATGCCGCCGGCGGCCGCGTGGTGACGGCCCCGACCATGGGGAGCGCCGGTGTACTGCCAGCTGTGCTGCGTTATTATGAACGCTTTGGGCGTAAGGATGCTACGGTGGGGCGCGAGCAAGGTGTGGAGGTTTTTCTGCTCACGGCCTCTGCTATCTGCTCCCTCTACCGAGCCAAGGCTTCCATTTCCGGTGCAGAGGTGGGCTGCCAGGGGGAGGTGGGCGTGGCGTGTTCCATGGCTGCTGCCGGGCTCACCGCCGCCATGGGCGGCACGAATGAGCAGGTGGCCAATGCTGCAGAAATTGCCATGGAGCATAACCTGGGCCTGACCTGTGACCCGGTGTGCGGTCTGGTGCAAGTGCCCTGCATTGAGCGCAATGCCATTGGTGCGGTGAAAGCGGTGAATGCTGCCCGCCTGGCCCTGCGTGGCGATGGCACCCACTTCGTGAGCCTGGATAGCGTGATTGCCACCATGAATGAAACAGGCCGCGCATTGGCGGCCGGGTATCGTGAAACGGCACTGGCGGGGCTGGCCACCAATGCCCTGACCTGCTAGGCCTGCGCCTTATCAGATGCCTTCGCGGTCCAGCAGGGCGCCGTAGAGCTTTTCTGTTGCGGTATCAAAAATGTTCGCTTCTTCCTCGCTGAGCACGGATTTCAGCTCATCGATGGCCTTTTGCTGGGCTTTTTCGATGGCTGCGGCCAGGGTGAGGAATGATTGGGAAATGGTGACCAGCACCGCGCGGCGGTCTGTGGCACCCTGGTGGCGCTCTACCATGCCCTGGCTCATCAGGCTGTCCACCATGTGCGAGGCTGCGGAGGGCGACATCCCCACGCGCTCTGCCAGCACACTCATGGGAATACCCTCGGCGTGGCTGTGGGTGTAGCGGCGTATGTTTGCCAGAACTGCACACTGGCGCACGCTCAGCTTGTACAGCTTCTTCCGCAGTGCGTCTGTCATGGTCATAGCCCCGGCGCGGCTGATGTAATCAACCACGGAACGCAGCTTGTCGACATGCGAAATTTCCTCGTGTGTATCCGGCATGATGCTACTTTAACACGGTGCGGGAGCTCTTGTCAATAAAATCCCCTATATTTGAAAAGTAGAAACTTTGAAAACTTCAAATAAAAGTCTTGACTCCCGCGGGGTGCTTTGCTAGAATTGCGGCCACAACCACTATGAACAAGCATCGCTACATTACCCGTTACAATGGAAGAAAGGGCACTCGCAACACCTTCTGCGGGTGGCGTTTGTGTATTACCCGGCAGAAAGAGGTATTTGTACGTTATTTCACAGACCGCGAACATGGCGGGATGGAGGACTCTCTGGCGGCGGCTCTCAGCATGAGGGATGGTATGCTGGCGTCTATGGAGCAGGGGACCCCCTTTGCAGAAGTGGCGGCCCGCTACCGGAAATAAACCGGATGATACGCCGGAACATGTAGATGCAGCGGCAAAGAAAACACTTGACATTATCAAGCAATCCGATATCATACAGTCAGCATGAAACGAACTCTGATTCTCAGCCTTGCAGGAGCAGCCAGCCTGGTGGCATCTTGTTCATTCGGTCCCCTCTGGAGCCCCCCTGAGATGCCCGTGCCCGCAGAGTTTCGCGGGAATGGCGCCGCAGGCAGCACCATGGCGGATTTGCCTTGGCAGCAGGTTCTTAATGATAAGAACCTGGAGCAGTTGCTGAGCGATGTCTTTACCAGCAACCGGAGCCTGGAGGCTATGGTGCACAACGTGAATTCTGCCAGTCGTTATATCACGATAGCGCGCGCTCCCCTGTTCCCGTCTCTTTCGTATATGGCGCAGGGCAGCAAGGGGGCCAGTTCTCCGGCCTCCATATCCATGGCTACCACGGATACGGTTCCCGGGGCCGCCGGGTTCAGCGCCTCGTGGGAGCTTGATATCTGGGGCAAGACTCGCAAGGGGCTGGAATCAGCTGAGGCCAAGGCGCTGGCCGCGGAAGAGGGAATGAATAACCTGCGAATTTCGCTGATGAAGCAGGTAGCGAGTGGTTATCTGCGCCTTATCATGCTGGATGAGCAGCTGAAGATTGCCCACGAGGCAGTGGCCTCCTACCGTGAGTCTCTTAAACTTTTCGAAAATCAGCTGGAAGGTGGTGTGGCTGACCGCCTGCAGACGGCATCTGCCCAGGCGGCCCTTTCCTCTGCCGAGGCACAGATTCCGAATCTGGAGATGCAGATTGCCGAAATGGAGAATACCCTCTCGGTGCTGGCAGGTCGTGCTCCCGGTCCCATTGCCCGTAGTGGCAGCATGCAGGCATTTGCCAAGGCCAGCGGGGTAGCGGCTGGTATACCGGCAGAGGTGATTGCCCGGCGTCCTGATATTCGCGCTGCAGAGCAGAATCTGCGCGCTGCCAATGCAGAAATCGGTGTGGCCATTGCCAGCTATTTCCCCAGTATCAGCCTCACGGGGCTGGCCGGTGTTGCCGCGCCTGACCTTTGCCATGGCCTTGCCGGCAGTGAGACCGGCTGGGGTATTGGTGCCAGCCTTACCGGTCCTCTGTTCAATGCCGGTTCACTGCGTGCTAATGAGCAGATGAAGCGCGATGCCTTCCTGGCAGCTAAGGCTGATTACGAGCAGACAGTGCTTGCCGCTCTTGCCGAAATTTCAACGACGCTCACGCAGCGTACCAAGCTGCTCAGCATTATGAAGAAGCAGGAGGCTGCTGTGGCTGCTTATCAGGAAAGTATGAAGCTTTCCAAGGCCCGGTATGCGCAGGGCCTGGCCAGTTATTACGAGGTGCTGACAGCCCAGCAGGGGCTTTTCCCGGCCCAGACTCAGCTGGCGGCCTACCGCTACCAGTATGCTGCCTGTGTGCCCACGCTTTACACCCAGCTGGGTGGCGGCTGGCAGAATAAGTAAAGTCTGAGCCAACCATGCAATTTCAGACCGGCAGTGGGTGCTGCCGGTCTTTTTGTTTGCGCGGGGAGGAGCGATGTGCTATGTTCAGTTAAGTTAGTACTATGGAGGAGATTTTTACATTAACGCAGGAAATAACAGCCACTACGCCATGGCTGCTGCCTTTGGTTTTCGGGCTGTTCGGGGCCTGTGTGGGCTCGTTTCTGAATGTGGTGATATACCGCATGCCGCGCGGGATGAGCGTGAATGAACCTCGGCGCTCGTTCTGCCCGCAGTGCAAGGCGCCGATTCCGTGGTATCTGAATCTGCCGGTCATCAGCTATGTGCTGCTGCGCGGGCGCACGGCCTGCTGCGGTAAGCATTATACTGCCCGCTACTGCCTGGTGGAGCTGGTGTGTGCACTGCTCTTCGCAGCGCTTTCCTGGTATTTCTGCACGGACGATATCATCACCCAGCTGATGCTGTGTGTCTGGGCTGCGGCCATGCTGGCCTGCTTCTGTATCGATTGGGAGCAGATGGTGGTGCTGCCCGTGCTTACGCTCATTGCAGGCGTGGCGGGTGTGTGTGTTAATTTGCTGTCTCCCTGGTTCAGCGGGGATGGCGTGGAGCCGCTGCAGGGGCTGATGAGCAGCCTGGGCGGTGCTTTCGGCGGGTTTCTGCTGTTCCGCCTGGTGGCGCTGGCTGGTAAGTTTTTCTTTGGTCGCAGGCAGCAGGCTTTCGATGCCCCGCAGGAGTGGGTGCTGCACCAGGCGGCGGATGGTGAGGATGTGGAGCTCATCATCGGCGGCGAGCGTCTGCTCTGGAGTGAGCTTTTCCTGGAAACGAGCAACCGGTTCACCCTGGTGGCGGGCACGGAAAGCACGCATGAATCCGGGGCAGGGGAGCTGGTGTTCACCGTGGATTCCCTGACCCTGCCGGATGGTACCCGCCTTGCGCTGGAGGAGCACGAGGAGCTGCGCGGCACCTGCCGCGGCTATGCTGCCCGCAAGGAAGCCATGGGCAGTGGCGATGCCTGGCTGGCCCTGGCCATTGGTGCGCTGTGCGGCTGGCAGGGTGTGGTGTTTGCTCTGGTCGGCGGTAGCTTTATCGGTATTGCTGCGGCCATTGTGGCGCGCATAGGGCGCGGCACGCCTATGCCTTTTGGCCCGGCGCTCATCGCTGCAGCGGTCATCTGGCTGTTCTGGGGCGTGGAGCTTGTTGCTGCTTATATGGGTTGGGTGGAGACTCTGTTCTGGTAAGTCCGCCCATCGGGCGGATTTCGTGACCAGCCGTCGCTTCTGCGAAGCCCTGGCCTCCCCGCCGCGCGTGGACATTGATAAAAGCCTTGTCCCGCCGGCAAGAGTGTGATACACTGCGCGCCATGCCGCTGCCGGATTTTTCAAGCTTTCCCCTGTATTTAGCCCCCATGGCCGGGGTGACTGACCCCATTTTCCGCACTCTGTGCAAGGAGGAAGGGGCAGATGTGATGGTGACCGAATTTGTATCGGCAGAAGGTGTGCTGCAGGCCTGGAGCCGCAACCGCCGCTACGTGGAGTTTGAGGATGCCCACCGCCCGCTGGGGGTGCAGATTTTCGGCTCTGTGCCGGAGCATTGCGCTGCTGCTGCCCGCATCATTGTGGATGCGATGCACCCGGATTTCCTGGATATCAACGCCGGGTGCCCGGTGCCCAAGGTAGTGGGCAAGAATGGCGGCTCCTCATTGCTGAAAGATCTGCCCCTGCTGCAGCGCATTGCCGCTGCTGTGGTGCAGGAGCTGGGGAGTGATTGCCCGGTTACTACCAAAATCCGCATTGGCTGGGATATGGAGCATATCTGCGCGCCGGAGGCCGTGCGCCGGCTGGAGGATGCCGGTGTGCAGGCTATTGCCATTCACGGCCGCACCCGCTCCCAGCAATACGGAGGCCAGGCTGATTGGGGAATGATTGACCACTGCGCCCGCCTGGTGAGCATTCCGGTTATCGGCAATGGTGATATCTGCACTCCGCAGGATGTGCAGCGCGCCCGCGAGACAACGGCTGTTTCGGCGGTGATGATTGGCCGCGCGGCCATGAATGCTCCCTGGTTGTTCCGTCAGGCTAAGGAATATCTCCGCACCGGCGTGGTGCCGGAAGCGCCCACCCCGCAGGACCGCCTGAATTTCATGCTGCGCCACACCCGCATGGCGCTGGATAGCCAGCACTACGGCGATGAGCTGGTGACCATGCGCGCCATGCGCTCCCGCCTGCTGGCCTATGCCAAGGGGATTCCCGGCACGAAGCCTCTGCGCCCACGGCTCTCGCGCGTGGCCTCATATGATGAGCTTTGCGATATCCTGCATGAGGTGTGAATAATGCAGAATGCAGAAGTCAGAATGCAGAATAGTTAGTCAGCACGCTGCCTCCCGGCAGCGCGTGGTATCAGAAAACGCTCTGAGATGAATCTCAAAGCGTTTTTTTCTACCGGGAGCGGCGGGAGCCGCGACCATGCATGCTGAGCCTGGCGACATCCTGAATGAGGTGTGAATAATGCAGAAGTCAGAATGCAGAATAGTTAGTCAGCACGCTGCCTCCCGGCAGCGCGTGGTATCAGAAAACGCT
>JAFYRS010000179.1 GCA_017546845.1 Akkermansia sp. | reverse complement strand
TGGAAGGTCTGTATGCCGATATGAGCCCCTCCTCCCAGGTGTGGATGAGCCACTCCGACACGGTGGACCACCTGGCAGACAACTGCCGCGTGATTGCCCGCAACAGCGATGGCGTGCCGGTGTCCCTGCAGTGGGGCGAGCAGATGTTCGGCATCCAGTTCCACCCAGAGGTAACCCACTCCCACGAGGGTCGCACCATCCTCAAGAACTTCCTTTCCTACGCCAAGGACCTGGCCAAGTTCGACATCGGTGACTTCAAGCGCGAACTCATTGAGGACATCCGCGCCAAGGTAGGCGACAAGCAGGTGGTCTGCGGTGTTTCCGGCGGCGTGGACAGCACCGTGCTGGCCGTGCTGCTGCACGAGGCCGGTGTGAATGTGCGCTGCATCTTTGTGGACAACGGCCTGCTGCGTAAGGACGAGGCCAAGGAAGTGCAGGCCAACTTTGCCCGCATGGGTGTGGAGATTGAAACCGTGGACGCCAGCGAACGCTTCCTGGCCGCCCTGGCAGGCGAGACCGCCCCGGAAAAGAAGCGCCGCATCATCGGCAACCTGTTCATTGATGTGTTCTGGGACGCCGTGGGCGATGCCGAGATGCTGGCCCAGGGTACACTCTACCCGGACGTGATTGAAAGTGCCTCCAACGCCAAGAGCAAGGCCTCTGTCATCAAGACCCACCACAACCGTGTGGAACGCGTGCTCAAGATGCAGGAAGAGGGCAAGGTCATCGAGCCGCTGGCCTTCCTGTTCAAGGACGAAGTGCGCGAACTGGGTGCTTCCATGGGCATCTCGCATGACATCCTGTGGCGCCACCCCTTCCCGGGCCCGGGTCTGGCCGTGCGCTGCCCCGGTGAGGTGACCAAGGAGCGTCTGGACATCATCCGCGAATGCGATGCCATCTTCATCGGCACGCTGCGCAAGTGGGACTGGTATGACAAGTGCTGGCAGGCCTACGCCGGTCTTATCCCCGTGAAGACCGTGGGCGTGAAGGGCGACGAACGCTCCTACGAGTTCGCCACCAACCTGCGCGCCATCGTGTCTGAGGATGCCATGACCGCCGACTGGGTGCAGCTGCCCTACGACCTGCTGCGAGAGGCTTCCAACCGCATTCTCAACGAGGTTTCCGGCATCAACCGCGTGCTCTTCGACGTGAGCACCAAGCCGCCGGCATCCATCGAGTGGGAATAAAGCATCTCACAGGAGATTTTTCCGGCAGGCGCGGTGTTCCGCGCCTGCCTTTTTTCCGCACCAGCGGAAAGCCGGCTTGACCACCGGGGGCTGCCTGTGCTAGACTGAAAGGCTGACAAGAAGGGGGACAGACGACACCATGTTCATCAACCGCGAAATATCCTGGCTGGAATTCAACCAGCGCGTGCTCGACCAGGCCCAGCGCCCGGAACTGCCGCTGCTGGAGCGCATCAAGTTCCTTTCCATCAGCGCGAGCAACCTGGATGAATTCTTCCAGGTGCGCGTGGGTGGGCTCATGCTGCTGCGCCAGACCGGCAAGTTCAAACCGGATATCACCGGACTGTCGCCCAGTGAGCAGCTGGAGCGCATCCGCGAACGCGCCGGAGCCATGGTGAACGAGCAGTATAAACTGCTGCAGACCGTGCTGATGCCGCTCATGGAAGAAGCCGGGCTGAGCCCGCTGGATATGGAGGAGCTCACCGAAGCCCAGCTCGCAGGGCTGGAAGATTTCTTCAACAACAACATTGCCCCCGTGCTCACCCCGCTGGCCATGGAGGTGGAGCAGCCGCCCCTGCTGCCCAACCTGAGCCTGATTCTGGGGGTGGAGCTGCAGGCAGAAGACGCCCCGGAATCCCGTTTCGTGGCCATCACCCTGCCGGATGTCCTGCCCCGCCGCCTGCAATCAGCCATCCTGGGTCGCCGCGGCTACGTGATGCTGGAGGATGTGGTCAGCGTTTTCTGCCCCCTGCTCTTCCCGGGCGAAAAAGTGCTGAGCACCACCCCGTTCCGCGTGACACGCAATGGCGACATTGCCGTGGCAGAGGAAGAAGGCGGCGACTTTGCCCGGGAGATGGAAAGCGTGCTCGTGGCGCGCAAATTCTCTGACTGCGTGCGCCTGGAGCTGCCCACCGGCACGCCGGATGCCATCGTGCAGCGCATTGCCGCCATCACCGGGGCAGATGCCGGCTCCACCTACCTGGTGCCCGGTCTGCTGCGCCTGGTGGATTTCGGGCAGATGGCCTTTGAACCGGGCAACGACCAGCACAAAGTGCAGGCCTGGACCCCCTGCTGGCCGGCCGGGGTGGATGCCTCGCTCACCATGTTTGAGAACATCGCCCAGGGAGACATCCTCATCCACAACCCCTACGAAAGCTATGAGCCCGTGGTGAAACTGATAGAAGAAGCCGCCACGGACCCGGATGTCATCGCCATCAAGCAGGTACTCTACCGCACCGCGGAGAATTCACGCTTCATTGCCGCCCTCTGCCGCGCCGCCGAAACCGGCAAGCAGGTCACCGCGCTGGTGGAACTCAAAGCCCGTTTCGATGAACGGCACAACCTGGCGCAGGCAGAAAAGCTGCAGCGCTCAGGCGTGCAGGTGGTATACGGGGTCAAGGGCTTCAAGACCCATGCCAAGATTCTGCTCATCGTGCGCCGGGAAAACGGCAGCCTGCGCCGCTACTGCCACATCGGCACCGGCAATTACAACGAAAAGACCGCCCGCATCTACAGCGATATCTCCCTTCTCACCTGCAACGAGCACCTGGGGGCAGACGCCTCCCAGTTCTTCAACTCCGTCACCGGGCTTACGCGTCTCATGCGCTTCCGCCGCATGTACCCTGCCCCTGCCACCATGAAGAGCCGCCTGCTGGAGCTCATCGAAGCCGAAACCCGCCGCGCCGAGCAGGGCGAACGCGCCCTCATCCGCGCCAAGATGAACTCCCTGAACGATGTGGAGGTGATGGAGGCACTGGAACGCGCCGCCGAAGCCGGGGTGCGCATCCAGCTGAATGTGCGCGGCATCTGCTGCTGGGCGCCTACCAGCGAAAAAGCCCGCGCCTGCACCCGCATCACCAGCATCGTGGACCGCTACCTGGAGCACGCCCGCCTCTTCCATTTCCACAACGGCGGCAGCCCGCTGGTCTACATGGCCAGTGCAGACTGGATGAGCCGGAACCTCGACCGCCGCGTCGAGCTGCTCATCCCCATCGAGGAACCGCCGCTGGTGCACCGCATCCTGGAGATTCTGGACGCCTGCTTTGCCGATAACACCCAGGCCAGCGACATGGCCCCGGACGGCAGCTACCACCCCGCCGCCAACGGAAAGAAGAACTACGCCATGCAGGCACACCTGCAGCGCGCTGCGCGCCGCCGCACCCGCACACAGGAAAGCACCAGCATGCGTGTGCTGGAGCCGCACAAACCGCGCAAGCAGGCATAAGAAAAGGGCTGCCCGCCGACAGCCCCTGTCTTTCCTCAACTCATTCCTCCACCACGCGGAGCTTCGGAACAGCCTGCTGCTGCAGGTATGAATTCACGGCATCTGCCTCCTGCCGCTCCACATAAATGGTATAGGGCGGCTTGTTGAACTCCAGGCGCACCAGGCCATTCTCGGTAGCCTCATCCAGCAGGGCGGGCAGCTCGGCAAAGCAGTTCACCGGCTTGCCATTCACCGCCAGCAGACGGCTCATGCGCACCTCCTCATACCCCTGGGTGGCAGCCGTGGGCAGCACAAACGTGAGCGCCACCAGCTCGGTGCATCCACTCTGGCGCACCGCCTCCTGGTTCTGCACCAGCGATTGCAGCTCCAGCGGCAGCATCCCTTTGCTGCGGTCTGTCAGCGTATCCACCAAGGTACTGGTAAGCGGCTGGAAGAGCAACCCGCCCCACATGATGTAACGCGGCTGCACCCCGTGTTTCTGCGGGCGCAGCAGTGCTTTGGCCACCGCATCATTATTCAGCTTCACGGCAATCTGGTGAATCTCACCCGCGCGACTGACGGTAAGCCCCAGCTCCTGGCCATATTCCTTCATACCGCGCATCAGCACCGTGGCGCTGTGCAGGCCATAACGCGGATGATTGCAGCGGCCCTGGTTATCAATAGGCAGGCCTTCAATGGCCGTAATCACATCGCCCACCTGCACCCCGGCGGCCTCTGCCGCACCGGCAGGCAGAACCTTGTTCACATACAAGCCATTGGCGGCGGCATCCAGCTTCAGATAACGGCGGAACATCGGGTCATCCAGCGGAGTAAGCTGCACCCCCAGCACCGGCAGCACGGCCTCCTCCTGCTCAAGGAAACGCTCTATCAGCTCCGCATTCACCACCTGCATGAGATGCTCCTGCTTGCGGTAGGCAACCCCCAGCGCGCACAACTTGCCATCCCTCACCACGGGTGCGCCATTGGTCTGCCCCTCCGGCAGCGGGCGCACCGCCCGCATCACCATGAGCGGCATCTTATCCCCCGCCACATTCTCCGCCATCAGCTCCACATGCACAGGTTCCACGCCATTGATTAGCCCGGCATAAGTAGCCGATTCGCCGCGGTTGAGCGCATCTCCCAGGGGCAGAGCCGCCCGGCTTTCAAAAAGGGAAGCGTCAGCTTCGTGCACCACGGTCAGCAGCGCCAGGTTCATTTCCTCATTGAACCGCAGCACACGTGCCGGCACAGAGCGGCTGGCATCCGGCAGCATGAGTTCCACATACGTGGCATCGCGCACCACGCGGGCGGGGGTCAGCACACGCCCCTCACCCAGGTACACGCCCAGCGCCTGCATCTGCCGCGGTTCCTCCTTTTCCCAGGGGCGAAGCGGGTTGTATGCCTGCACAGTAGAACTCACCACCAGCAGGCTGGCGGCAGGTTCCAGCTGCACCGGCTCAGGCAGCGGGGCGGGCTCGGGAGTTACCGGCTGCGGAGCCGGGGTTTCGTCAAGAACCGGCACCTCCACAGCGGGGGCAGCTGCCAGTTCAGCCTGTTTTTTCTTGAGCGCAGTGCGCTCCGTCGGTTTGCAACCGCTCAGCAGCAGAGCAGTCAGCGAAAGAAGGGTAAGCGTCCGTATCATGCGACGTAGGGAAAGGTAAAATTATTTCTTGAGGCGGCTGGAAGCGGGGATGTTATACCGCTCCGCAATGCGGGCATTCGCGGCATCAATCGCCGCATTGTCAATAACCAGCGGGCGCGCAGCATCGGCCAGTTCAATCACGGTGTATTCAGGGCGGGGCTGTCCATCAGCCGGGTAAAGCAGGCTGTGCAGATGCGCCAGGCCGCGCACCTCCACCCCATTCACCTTGGTAACAATGCCGCGCCCGGTATCGGAGAAGCGGGCATTCACCTCATCCGGCAGAGAGCGGGTCAGCAGTACCAGGTCTTCCTTGAAGGAGGATTCACCACCACGGGTGAAGCGATCCAGCTCCACCATCACATGCGAGGACGGAACCTGATGCTCCTGCACCACATTATAATTCAACGGCTGGAACACCAAGCCACCAAACACCACATAACGCGGCTGCTCATCATACTGGCGGGAAAGCAGGCGAACGGAAGGCAGCGGTGCCATGGTAGCCTCCGTCTGCATCACATCGCCTTGGCGCAGAATGGTGAAATGCATCTTATCCCCCGCAAAGGCACGCTCGGCCAGCTCCTCCAGGCGCACCCGCACCCCCTCCAGCTCAATCATGGCGGAGGCATCCACCGGCAGACCGTTCACCGCCAGCACCACATCGCCCACACGCAGGGCAGAATCACAGGCGCCACCCTTCACCAGATCAGCCACCAGGCAGCCCAGCGCATTATCCTGCAACCCATAATGGCGGCGCATGGCCTTATTTTCGAGCGGCTGGAACTGAGCCCCCATTTCCACATAGCCATCATAATGACCATCCTCCACATCCTTCAGGAAATGGCGGATAACCGGCATGGGAATCACGTATCCTGTGGAGTTCGCCTGCTGCAGGCCCTGGAACGCCACGCCAATCACCTTATCCCCCTTCAGCACCGGGCCTCCGCTGTTGCCGGGGTTGATGGCGGCATCCACCTGCAGCGCCAGGTGCGCCACATTGCGTGGGTGGGCATAGGGAATGGTATCAATGCGGGAGACAATGCCGCGGGTCACCGAGAGGCGGTTGCCGCCTATGGGGTAGCCAATGGCGCGCACCGTATCCTCCAGCAGAGGCATTTCCTCGCTGAACTCCAGGCAGGGCACTCCCTCAAACGCCTTCGTATCATCAATTTCCAGCAATGCCAGGTCCGCATCGTGCGCCACGTACTTCACGCGGGCAGGAATCCGGCGCGCATCTGCAAAGAGCGAAATATCCACCTTCTCTGCATTGGCCACCACGTGCGCATTCGTCATGAACAAGCCCGGTGCCACCTGAAACCCCGTGCCGGTACCGCGGCCATAATTGCCGCTCTGCCAGGGAGTCTCATAATTCGGCACACGGCTCACCACCTCAATTTTCACAATACCCCGGTATGCATCTGCCAGGCTCACCGCCGTGGGGGCAGGAGGTTCGGGCGCAGGAGCGGGCTCAGCAGCAGGCACCTCTGCCGGGGCGG
>JAFYRS010000178.1 GCA_017546845.1 Akkermansia sp. | reverse complement strand
GGCTGCGCTCGCTAACGCGAGCTTACCCCCGGCTACCATCTTACGCCCACTACCGTGGGCTATGAATTCCGCTCGCTTTGCTCGCCGACAAATTCCAATTTTGCGGAGGGGTGTCAATTAGCTTTACTATGAGAATTTGAAAACAGCCCTGATGAAACTTCGGGACACGTGTGGCCGGGAGCTTATCTCACCGCAGGTGCGGCCTTCCGCCATTGTTTCCAGAGGAGGTGCAGCAGCCCCAGGCCGCCCAGCAGAAACAGAACACCCGGCGCAATGGCATGGTGGATGGGTGTATGATGGAATGACATGAGTGCATGGTCGCCGGATACCAGGAAAATGCCGCAGTACAGGCAGCAGCAGATGCCCACCACCAGCACGGAGGCCCGGCAGAGCGGCAGGCGGAACAGGTCTTTGCCGCCGGTGGCATGCCAGAGGGCGGAACGGAGGCAGGAAAAGGCGAGGCAGAGCATGATGAAATGGGCCACGCTGCCCATAATCAGCAGCACGGCAAACTCCCAGAAATGACCTGTTATTTTATTGCCCGTCGGATACAGGCTGATTTTGGCTGCCGGGTCATTCATGAGCAGCTGGTTGCCGCACTGCCGGGCCACGATATACAGGGGAGCGGACTCGCTGCAGTAGCTGATAAGGCAAAGGGGCTCGCCTTGTGTCGTAGTAAGCAGGACGCTGCTGGATTCCCCCGGTTGCGGTGGTGTCACCTGGTAGCCTTCTGCAGGCTGGGAGAATTGCAGCTGGTCAGATGGAAGCAGCATACTGGAATATACATAATCCGGTTTGTAATGAGAAATGCGGTATGCTCCCAGCTGCCATTCGTTGGCATAGAAAGTCTCATCGTCGAATTTCTCTGCAGCTGCGGTCCGGGGCAGGGGCGAGCTGGTGCTTCGTCTCAGCCACGGGGTGCGGGCCTGCACCCCGGTGAGCGGGTCGGTAACCCATTCGGTGGTGGAGAGTTGCCCTTTGAGGCTTACCAGCCGCCCCTCGTGCGCCGGATTGATGACAGCGGGGTCAGCCTCGTACACCTTTTCCTGGCAGAACTCGTAAATGGGCCAGCCCAGGCAGATGATGTAGCCCAGACTGCCGACCAGGGTCAGCACGAGGAGGTATCCGCCTGCGGCCGTATGCCCCAGCACCCAGAGCCAGCGGAGCGCCTGGCTGGGCAGTAGTTTTGCCAGATAGTGGTTACACCAGCATTCGATGCGGTTCCAGTTGCGGCCGGGATGTTCCATACTTATCTGTTATGATAGACAGCAGAGCAGTGCCGTTCAATGATAAAAATCCGGCATGCCGCATTTTTCTACTTTCCTTGTGCGGAAAAGGGCGTATAATGTTGCCGTTCACGAAAATTTTTCCTTATATTATCATGAAAATCTGGTTCGACGGTAAGCTGGTTGATAAGGACGATGCCAAGGTATCTGTCTTTGATCATGGTGTTCTCTATGGTGATGGCTGCTTTGAGGGTATCCGTTTCTATTCTGGTAAAGTGTTCCGCCTGGAGGAGCACATTGTGCGTCTCTTCAACTCCATGCGCTACCTCATGATTGAGCTGCCGTGGTCCTTTGAGGAAGTGTGCGAGGCTACGAAGGAAACCGTGGCAGCCAGCGGCATGGAGGATGGCTACATCCGCCTGGTGGTGACCCGCGGCGTGGGTGACCTGGGGCTGAATCCCCGCAACTGCCCGAAGGCCAGCATGTTCATCATCGTGCAGAACATCGCCCTGTATCCCAAGGAAATGTACGAGAAGGGCCTGAGCATGATTACCTCCTCCTTCCGCCGCCCGAATCCGGATATCCTTTGCCCGCAGGTGAAGAGCCTCAACTACCTCAACGGTATTTCCGCCAAGATGGAGGCCGTGGCTGCCGGTGCCGGCGAGGCCCTCATGCTCAACCAGCGCGGCAATGTGGCCGAATGCACGGGTGATAACATCTTTATCGTGGTGAATGGTGAGGTGCAGACTCCCCCGCTGACGGAAGGCGGTCTGGGTGGCATCACCCGCCACGCGGTGATGGACATCTGCGCAGAGCTGGGTATCCCCTGTGTGGAGAAGGTGATGAACCGCTTCGATATCCTCTGCGCGGATGAATGCTTCCTGACCGGCTCTGCCGCCGAGGTGATTGCTGCCACCTCTCTGGACGGCCGCACCATCGGCGCCGGTGTGGCAGGCCCTGTCACGAAGCGCATTCTGGCTCGTTTCCAGACGCTGGTGCGCGAGTAAGGATACACTGATTTTACAAACCGGGGCGGCGGGTGCAGAACTTGCCGCCCTTTTTTCATTCGTTATGGAAAAGTTGTACGAAGGGAAGTTCCTCAACCTGGTGCGTGAGGGCCGCTGGGAATACTGCGAACGCGTGAATAATACGGGTGCGGTGATGGTGTTTGCATGCACGCCGGCGCGGAAGGTGCTGCTGGTGGAGGAATTCCGCCCGCCCATCGGCCAGCGCTGCCTCTGTTTCCCCGCCGGGTTGAGCGGCGATGAAGGCCCGGAGAGCGATGCCGCTGCTGCCCGGCGTGAGCTGCTGGAGGAAACCGGGTATGAGGCTGCGGAAATGACCTTTTTGTTTCATGGCCCGTCCTCGCCGGGGTTGACTTCCGAGAGCCTGTCCTTCTACCTGGCCACCGGGTTGCGGCGCGTGGCTGCCGGCGGCGGGGTGGATAGTGAGGATATCACCGTGCGCGAAGCTCCGCTTGATGATATTGATGCCTGGCTGGCCGCCCAGGTGGAGCAGGGTATTGCCCTGGACCCGCGTATTTACACCGGGTTGTACTTCCTGAAGACGCAGGTGCGTTAAACCAGAATCCCCCGCGGGTCTGCAGGCCTGCGGGGGATTGGCTTGTTATTGATTGAAGGGGGCGTTTCAGAACTTGTGGTCATCACCATAGCCGAAGTTCTCGGCGATGTAGTCCACGTCCTTGTCACCGCGGCCGGAGCAGTTGGCCAGAATGGAGCCACGGCGCATTTCCTTTGCCTTGCGGATGGCAAAGGCGATGGCGTGGGAGCTTTCCAGTGCGGGGATGATGCCTTCGTAGCGGCAGAGCTTGAAGAAGGCATCCACGGCTTCCTCATCGCTCACGGTTTCGTATTTCACGCGGCCGATGTCATGCAGGAAGGCGTGCTCCGGGCCCACGGAGGGGTAGTCCAGACCACTGGCCACGGAGTACACCGGGCCGGGCTCGCCGTTCTCATCCTTGAGCATGATGGAGTTGAACCCGTGCATGATACCCTCGCTGCCGTAGGTGATGGAGGCGGAGTGGTCGCCCAGGTTCGGGCCGTGTCCCAGGGGTTCTACGCCGTAAATATCCACCGGGTCCCCGAGGAAGGCGGGGAACATGCCCATGGCGTTGGAGCCACCGCCCACGCAGGCGCATACAACATCCGGTAGGTGGCCGGTCATTTCCTCGAACTGGGCGCGGGCTTCGTGGCCGATGACCATCTGGAAATCGCGCACCATCATGGGGAAGGGGTGCGGCCCTAGCACGGAGCCGATGCAGTAAATCGCGTTCTTGTAATCGCGCAGGTATGCTTCAAATGCGCTGTCAACCGCTTCCTTGAGGGTCTGCAGACCGTGGTTGACGCACACTACATTGGCGCCCAGCATCTTCATGCGGGTGACATTGGGGGCTTGCTTGGCGATGTCGACGGCACCCATGTGGATTTCGCACTCCAGACCGAAGTAGGCTGCGGCGGTGGCCAGGGCCACGCCGTGCTGCCCGGCGCCGGTCTCGGCGATAATCTTCTTCTTACCCATGAACTTGGCCAGCAGGCCTTCGCCCATGCAGTGGTTGAGCTTGTGGGCACCGGTGTGGTTCAGGTCTTCGCGCTTCAGGTAAATCTGCGCGCCGCCCACCAGGCGGGAAAGACGCTCGCAGTGGTACACCGGGGTGGGGCGGCCCTGGAATTGCTTGCGGATGCGGCGCAGTTCATTGATGAACTGGGCAGACTGGCAGATGTCGTTGTAGGCATCGGTAATTTCCTTGAAAGCGGGTTCCAGCTCCTTGGGGAGATAGGCACCACCGAAACGGCCGTAGTAACCGTTAGCGTCGGGATAATTGCGAAGATACGTGCGGAAATCCATATTGGCGGGGATATTAGAGCATTTTTCTCCGCCCTGCAAGGATTTTCCGTGGCTTGCAGGGATTTTAGACGAATAAAAGTGTGGTCTCTGCGATTGCATAACTCAGGAGTTTGTGGTATAGAGTCCGGCATGCGAGGAATCTGCACCATTTTACTGCTGTTCATGAGTTTGCCGCTACAGGCTGCTACCTATTGGTCGGCTGGCGTATCGGCTGGTTCCGGGTGGTTTGATTTTAACAAGACGCACCAGAAGGGGAAAGAGGGGGATGATTTGTTGTGCTGGGCTGTGGCAGCATCTAACCTGCTGGCCTGGTGGCAGCAGCAGAATCCGGAGCGGGTGCCCCAGGGTACGCCGCAGGCGGAGGCTGTGTGGATGGAATTCCAACGGGCTTTTGAAAATGAGGGCAGCGACCCTGACCAGGGGCTTCGCTGGTGGTTCAGTGGCGAATATCTGCAACAGACCAGTGCGAACGGTGGGCGCTGCGCCGCCTTGCGGGAGGACTGTAAGGGCGGGTTTTACCGCGATAAATCCCCGGCGCCTGAGCAGGTGTTGTACAATGGGCGCGGTGCGGCGGTGACGGCTCAGTCCCTCACGGAGGCGTTGCTGCGCGGATTCCGCCGGGGAGATGCGTTCTGGCTGGGGGCTTCCTGCCGCAAACCGGATGGCAGCCGCTTTATGCATTCCATCACCGTGTGGGGAGTGGATGCTGAGATGACTCCGGACGGTAAGGAACGAGTCACGGCCATCTACATGTGCGATTCTGATGACCGCGCCTGGCGTCTGCACCGAATTCCGCTGCGCGAGGCAGAGGGGATGCTGGCGTTTGACTGCGCAGAGCATCCGGTGTACGGCCGGCTCGGGCTGGTCTCGCTGGATACCTACACCGGGCTGCGTGTGCAGGTGAAGGAGTAAGAATCAGGGCAGATTCCAGCTCTTGCGCCGCCTGGCGTATTCGCTGCGGGGCAGGAGCACATAGACCGGGTTGAGGTCGGCGCGCAGGCGGGCAATGAACGCGCGCAGGTTTTCCTCGCTCATGCTGGTGCAGCCAGCCGTGGGGGCTTCGCCATCGCGCCGCCAGATGTGGAAGAAGATGGAGGAGCCTGCGCCAACCCTGGGTTTGCCCACGCTCTGTGGGGTGTTGTGGTGCACGAGCAGCTTGATGCTGTGCGGGTAGTCTGTCTGGCGCATTTGCTCGTGCAGCTCCCAGGGGGTGGTGGCCGGGTGATTCAGCCGCACGTGGCGGTTATAGAGGTGCGGCAGGCGCGGGTCGCTTATCCAGAGGTCATTAGGCCCTACCTGTACATAGGGGATGGCCGGGTCATGCTCCACGGGTGTGGGGTTGGTGACCCACAGCCCCCCCAGTTCATAAATGCCGGCGGGGGAGCGGCCGTCGCCCTCGCGCTTGGTAGTGGCGCCGCCGGGGTTGCTGTGTGCGCCCAGCCCCCACACGCTGCCATTGCGCCCCAGTCTGCCTGGTACGGGCCCCAGCACCCGCTGCCATTTGCCGGCGGCGTTCTTTTCCACCAGCGTGAGGGTGACATGGGAGGAATCCCAACCATCGCTCACCCCGATGATGGCCTGGCGGCACTCCCCGGGCATCTGGGAGCAGGCGGTGAGGGTCAGCAGACAAAGCAGGGCTAGCAGCGGCAGAATATTTCTCATGAGTGTGTGTGCCAGCTTAACGCGTATGACAGAATTTGGCAAGACTCCGGGGTGTCAGCCTCGAAAAATGCCTGCAGAAATCCCCGAAATCGCCGAAAATAAAGGAAAAATCGAAAAAATCTTCAGCTGACATCTTGAAAAATATCTTTTGCTATGCTATTATTACACCATGCACGCGATGTGCCTTGCGGGGTGGACTGTAGACATCCGTCCTGTGACATCGCCTTACATCTCCCAAAAAATCATCATGTTAAGTTCTGCACTCAATCCCGACCGCGCAACGCTTAATTTCCTGAATGCCTACTCTGAACAGGTGCGTAACGCGGGCGAAAAGCTCCAGAAAGATGGGGCTGTAACGCAAATTTTCGGCAACCACCTCTATATCCAGGGGCGTGTTGAGACGAGAGTTGGCGTTTTCCGCACGAGTCTCCGTCTGCAGGGGAACCGCTGGTTCGGTTCCTGCACGGCAGAGGATGAGCGTGTTGCTGGTGCGTGTCTCATTGCCACGATGGTGGAGCGTATGTACCGCGGGGCGAATATGCCTGAGAGCCCCAATGAGTTGAACGAAGTTCCCCTTTCTGACCTGCTGGAAGAAAAGCTGAACCGCGACCTGGATGACCGCGAGTCCGATTATGTGACCAAGCTGGAGAAGCGGTATCGCCGCTTTGCCATTGAGCAGGAAATCCATGACCACGACCTGGTGCGTCTCAATCCGCGTTGGGAGATTACTGGTTATGATGCGCTGGAGCTCTGGCCCTCTCCGCCCCGCAACATCCTGGAGTTCTGGAACTACATTGCTTATGCCTTCACGAAGAAGCGCATCCAGTACCCGGAGTTCATGAATGCCGTGACGGACCTGGAAAAGGTTCAGAAGCGTATCTCTGAATGGGAGCGGGAGAAGGAAGTGGGCACCTGGTATGAGCGAATCCAGAGCGTGAACGAGCGCCCGCCGCAGCCGCCGCGCCACCCGCTCCACATGCGCCTGGTTTCCACCATCAATGAGGCGCGCTTCGAATACCGCTTCGATACGAAGGAGGACTGGGTTGCCATCCGCGAGCGCAGCCAGCTGGATGCCATTCTGGCAGAGTTCCTGAACGGTGCATTCAAGTGCGACCCGCAGACGGATATTCTGCTCAATGTGCTGCGCGATTACGCAGACCGCCAGGATACGGTGATTCTTGACCTGGATGAGGAGGCCGCCTGCCGCGTGATGAATATCCTCTTCCACCAGCCGGCGCTCAAGGGCTACCTGGTCAACCTGGACGAGTGCTACTTCAAGGTGGTGCGCGAGCCGCTCAAGTGGATTTGTATCGATGACCCCATCGTGCCGGATTGCTACGGCCTGCAGCTGGTGACGGCTGCCGGTGTGCACGTGACCCACTCAGTGCGTCAGCTGCCGGGGCAGGTGGAGCTGTACCAGTCTGACGAAACGGTGTTCCCCGGGCCTCCCCGCTGGCTGGAGAGCACGGAAGTAGAGCCGCGTTATTCCATTCCCAAGACGGTGATTGACAGCCTGGACGGTGTGGAATTCCTGCGCAAGATCGGCGCCACCCTGCCGCCCAGCATGGAGGAACGCGTCATCGACATCGAGATGAAGCCCACCTTCAGCATGAAGATTGTGCGTGGCCTCACCAGCGCTGATACAGAACATGTGCTGCTGGAAGTGACTGCCCAGGATGACCCGGGCCGCCGCCGCGAACAGTTGGGCAAGGATGACTGGGAACTAGTGGAGCAGCAGCCGGTGAAGGACCATACGCTCCTGCGCTTCATCCGCGATAACCTGTACCCGATTCCCGGCCTGCTGGAGGAAATGAACTTCACCTACGATACGCAGGTGGAGGCATTCAAGAGCCGCATCACCAAGCAGTTCCCGGAAAAGTTCGCAGAATGGGCCAAGGCTATCCCTGAGACCATCAATGTGGAGATGGATGAGAATCTGAAGTCCCTGCTGGCAGACCCGGTGGCGGCGGCTATCCGCTTCGAGGTGGTGAACCAGGAGATTGACTGGTTCGACCTGCGCGTGGTGATTGATGTGGAGGGTGTTACCCTCACCAAGGAGCAGATTCGTTCGCTCGTATCGGCCCGCGGTGGTTATGTCCGCATGGATGACGGCCGCTGGATGCGCCTGGAAATCAAGCTCGATGACGCCCAGCGCGATGCGGTCACCAAGCTCGGCCTTGACCCGTTTGACCTTTCCGGTGAGACGCACCGCATGCACGCCTTGCAGCTGGCAGACCCGCGTGCCGCAGAGGTGTTTGACCCGAAGGCCTGGCAGCGCATCAAGGAACGCACGGCTGAAATCAAGATTGATGTGAAGCCCGATGTGCCCAGTACCCTGCAGGCCACGCTGCGCCCGTACCAGATTGAAGGCTTCCACTTCCTGGCCTATCTGGCAGAGAACGGCTTCGGCGGTATTCTGGCGGACGACATGGGTCTGGGTAAGACCATCCAGTCCATCACCTACATGCTCTGGCTGCGCGAGGACTACGTGCGCCGCAACAAGCAGGGCCGCAAGAAGGTGGTGATTCCCCCAGTGCTGATTGTGTGTCCGAAATCCGTGTTGGATGTGTGGGCCAGCGAAACGGAGAAGTTTGCCCCCGGCGTGCGCGTGATGGTCATCCGTAACAAGGAGCAGGCTGATGTAGAGAATATCCTCGCGAACTACGATATGGTGGTTATCAACTACGCCCAGCTCCGCGTCTGCGGCGAGCAGATTAACGCCATCAAGTGGCTCACGGTGATTCTGGACGAAGGCCAGCAGATTAAGAACCCGGATTCCAAGGCCGCCAAGGCAGCCCGCGAAATCAACGCGTACAACCGCCTGGTACTTTCCGGTACGCCTATCGAAAACCGCCTGCTGGATATGTGGTCGCTTATGGCCTTTGCCATGCCTGGTGTGCTGGGCAGCCGCGCCTACTTCAAGAAGCGTTTCGACAAGCGCAAGGACTCCCAGAGCCAGAACCGCCTGGCAGCCCGCCTCAAGCCCTTCCTCCTGCGCCGCACCAAGCAGCAGGTGGCCAAGGACCTGCCGCCGCGTACGGAAGAAGAGGTATACGCCAAGATGGAAGGCATCCAGCGCCAGCTGTACAAGGCCGAGCTGCGCCGCATCCAGAAGGCTCTGCTGGGCGTGGATTCCGACGAGTCGGTGAAGAAGAACTCCTTCGCCATTCTCCAGGGCCTCATGCGCCTGCGCCAGATCTGCTGTCACCCCGGCCTGGTGGACCCGAAGTACGCCAAGGAGGACAGCGCCAAGCTTACCGCCCTCTTCTACCTGCTCGACCAGCTGCGTGAGGAAGGTCACAAGGTGCTGGTGTTCTCTCAGTTCGTGTCGATGCTTGAGATTATCAAGGCCCGCCTCGAAGAGAACAACCACCCGTATAACTACCTCACCGGCCAGACCAAGGACCGTAAGGCCGAAATCGAGAAGTTCCAGACCACCAAGGACCCCAGCGTGTTCCTGCTTTCCCTCAAGGCTGGTGGTGCCGGTCTTAACCTTACCTCGGCCTCCTACGTCATCCTGTATGACCCGTGGTGGAACCCGGCTGTGGAAAGCCAGGCCATTGACCGTACGCACCGAATCGGCCAGAAGAACAAGGTGATTGCCTACCGACTCCTCACCCGCGATTCCGTGGAAGAGAAGATCCGCGTGCTGCAGCACCAGAAGAACCAGCTGGTTACCAATGTGCTCGGCGATGAAGGCTTTGCCTCCAGCCTCGACCTCAACGACCTGCAGTTCATCCTGGCCCACGGCGGCGAGGATAACGACGATGACGTCGTGGTGGATGTGTAAACCACCGATTGCTTCATATACAAAAAGCCCCGCCTTTTCTGGAAGGCGGGGCTTTTTGCGCCTGTGTTGCAGAGGCGCGGAGAATGTGAGGAGCCGCTATCAGTCTTCTTCCTCCTCTGCCTTGAAGTTGGGGCGGGAGGTGACAAAGAGGAAGACGATGCCCACGCATACGGACATGACGCCGTAGAGCACAAAGGCATTGACGCTGGCTGGGTCGTTCACCAGGGAGGTGAGGAACACCACGAGCAGGTTGCCCAGGGTGCTGGTGAGCAGCCAGAAGCTGGAGACGATGCTCTTGAGATTCTTGCCGGCGGCGGTGTAGGCGTATTCCAGACCGGTGGTGCTCACCAGGATTTCAGAGAGGGTGAGCAGGAAGTAGGGAATGCACTGCCACAGGATGCTCAGCTGGTGGCCTGCATCAATCTGCTGCTGCAGGGCAGCCACGGCGCCGTAGGCAACTCCTGCCAGCAGAATACCCATGCCCATGCGCTTGAGCGGAGCCCCCCAGCGGCCGATGTAGGGATATACAAAGAGTGTGACCAGCGGCACAAAAATCATGATGAGCAGAGGGTTGAAGCTCTGCATCTCCTCAGCCCCGAAGCTGAACCGGAGGCTGCCCCAGCTCAGGTCGATGCTCTGCATCTCCTTGCCTTGCAGCACCCAGGAGGAGGCGGTCTGGTCATACAGACTCCAGAAGGGGATAATCATGAGGAATACTACCAGCACGCGCGCCAGGTTGCGCACGCCGCGCTGCTCGTTCCCGGTGAATCGGGCGTTGGTTTCTTCCTTGCTGTTGAAAATCATGCTGCCTGCCAGCCCCAGGAAGCCTTTCATACCGGCAGACGCAGCCAGCTTGAGCCCGGCCAGCGCCAGCACGATGATGTAGAGCAGCAGGGCGATGAGCCCGCAGAGGGCGGAAATGATTTCGCTTGCTCCGCTCAGCGCGGCAAGCTGCGCCGCCCCTCCGTGCGCCCAGTTGCCGAGCAGCACCACGATGGGGGCTATCACGATGAAGGCTGCAATACCGATGGCCGTATTGGTGGCGCGGGCCACAGCTTCACCGCCGAAACGCGCGCAGGCGGTGGCGGCGCCGCTGAATACGCGGGTGAGCAGGGCGCGCAGGAATTCCGGCTGGGTGGGGGGCACATGGTTGTATTTTGATCGTCCCAGCCAGAAGATGAGCGTGGCTAGTGCCATGAAGATGCCGGGAATGCCGAAGGCCCAGCTGTAGCCCCAGTTCTGGCGCACCCAGGGGATGACCAGGAAGGAGAAGAACGAACCCAGGTTGACGGACCAGTAGAAAGCCGCATACAGGCGGGTTATGGTGGGGCCGTTCTTTTCATCTTCCGGTACCTGGTCGCCTACAAAGGCAGAGACGCAGGGCTTGATACCACCCGCGCCCACGGCAATGATGGCCAGACCGGCAAAGAGCACCCACTTGCGGGTCTCAGCATCGCCCGCAAAGTCGGCCATGGCCAGCACGGCGTTGCCCAGGCAGTAGAGCAGGGAGATGGAGAAGATGGTGCGGTAGCGCCCCAGGAAGCGGTCTGCCCGCCAGGCACCCAGCAAAGGCATCAGGTAGGTGCAGGCAATGAAAAGGTGGACTACTTCAGTGGCTTCGTTCTTAGACATGAGGAGCATCCCCGTCATGTAGGCGACGAGGATGCTCCGCATACCATAGAAGCTGAATCGTTCGCAGGCCTCATTGCCTACGATGTATTTGGTCTGTGCAGGCAGGGCCATGACGAATCGTGTGTTCCTGGTTTACTGTTGGTTGTTAAGCTTGATGTGTTCGGAGAGCTTCACGTTGTAGCGGGTGTAGGCATCGTGCAGCCAGTCGAGCAGCACATTGCCGCGCAGACGGGCGTTCTGGGCCGGAATGTGCATGAAAGACTTCATGGCTGTGTACTGGGCGCTGGTTTCCACAGTGCGGCCGGTTACGCCGGAGATGCGGGTGCCGCCATTGAGCGTCACCATGGGGGCAAGTTTGCCGCTGGGCACGCTGATGAGAGCCTGGACTTCAAGCCCCATGGGCAGCCCCTTGTGGGAAATACCCAGGCCCACCGGGCCGAAGTCTTCCACGATGGCGCCGTGTTCGGCAGCCTTGGCAAAGGCGGCATCGAGCCCGCCTTCTTCGCAGGCCTTGGTCATGTCATCGTACAGCTTGTTGGAGGCATCGGCCAGGGCGTTGGACACGCGCTCTGCCTGCAGGTCTGCGGCAGCGTCTGCCTTGGCTGCTTCAAAATCCAGCACGCTGGGCTCTTCAATGGCCTCTACGCGGATGAAGGCAAGCTTGCCTTCGCTGGTGGGGAAATAGCCACGCACCTGGCGGATGCTGGGCAGCTCGTCGTCTGTGCCGGCGGCCTTGGCAGCCTCGAATTCTGCCACTGTGGGGGCGGTGTCCACCTCGTTGAAGGCGATTTCTGCCAGGGTGGTGGTGTTGCCGTTGTGCTCCACCTGGGTGCGCATGGCCTCGGGAGCATCAGCCAGGGTGCAGAGCGCAAAGGTCGTGTGGCTCTTGCCCTCGGCATTCAGGTAGGTAAAGGCTTCGTTCTCCGGATTTTCAGCAGCGGCGGCAAGCTTCTGGTCAAAACCCTTGCCATTGGCCTGGGAGAGCTCCTGCATGAGGATGTCTGCCGCGGCCATGAGGCCTTCCATGCTGGAACCTTCAGCCGGGGTGAGGGTGTACACGGAAACAATGCGGCGCTCGGTGCTCTTGTAGTTGTCCTTGTGCTGCTCCCAGTATGCCTTCAACTCTTCATCCGTGGCATCGGCAGGGGCGGGCAGGCGGTCCTTGGCCAGCCAGGCGGTCTTGCCGCGCATCTGCTGGTTCATCACATCCACCAGGTCGCTGGTGCTCTTGTTCTGGAGCTGCAAGCCTTCCGTCATGAGGTTGCCCACAGCCTCCCACACCATCATGTCGGCAATCACGCTGCGGAATGCTTTTTCCTGCTGGTTGTTGGCGGCGCCGTTGCGGAAACCGGTCATGCGCTGGTAGAGCTCCTGGTCGAAGCTGCCGTCAGCTTTCTTGAACACGGGCATGGCCTGCAGGTAGGTGTCCACCTGTTCCTTGGAGGGGGAAATGCCCAGTTCGCGGGCCTGTTCCTGAATCACCGCGCGGTTCACGGCCACGTTCACCGCACCATCATCTGCAAAGCCGTAGCTCCAGCTCTGGTAGATGCCGCTCAGGAACTGGAGGAAGGCATCATATTCCGGGTGCTCGGTTGTCCAGGCCTGCAGGACTGCCATCTCGGTATCGTCCAGCTCCTCGTTCTCGTTCTTGTCGAACATGGCGCGAAGTTTGCTGCTGGTGTTGTTGTGCAGGGTCTGCACGTAGCTCTGCCCGGTTTCGCCCAGATTGGCTGTTTCAGGGTAGGAATACCCGGTGCCGTTCACCTGGATGTAGTAGTCCTTGACAAACATGTTGCCGCGGTCACCGTAGTCCATCATCAGCAGGCCCAGACCAACGCCGGCCACCACGATGAGTACGAGAAGCGAGTTTTTGCGGATGAATTCGAGTGCGCTCATGGTAAATTCGTGCTAATGCGGCTATTCTACGCTTTTCCCCCGGCGTTGCAAGCTAGAAAAGCGCCCCGCTGTGTCAGTATCGGTTTGCATCCGGCTTCCGGTTATGCTATCATCCCGCGCGTGAACCCGGTGTCCAGAGTCGTGGAAGTGGTGGCTGCCCTCATCCTGAATGAGGCGGGGCAGGTGCTGGCTGTAAAATGCCCGGAGCGCAAGCACGGCGGCGGCTGGGAGTTCCCTGGTGGCAAGATTGAGCCGGGGGAAACCCCGCAGGCCGCAGTGGTGCGCGAAATTGCGGAGGAACTGGGACTACAGGTGCAGGTGGGGGATTTACTGCACACGGTGGAGTGGGATTACCCGGCCTTTCACCTGAGCATGCAGTGCTTCCTGTGCCGTATTGCGGGCGGAGAGCTGCAGCTGCACGAGCACACAGAGGCCCGCTGGCTGGGTGCCGCCGCGCTGCACAGTGTCCCCTGGCTTCCGGCAGATGTGGACATCCTGCCGCATCTGGCGGGAGTATTGCGCTAAATCCCCTGTGCTGACGGCGTGGTAGCTTGACACTACGCGCGTATTCTGCTATACCGCAGGCATGTTTTCCCTCCTTTCCGACAAGCTCGATGACGCTTTCCGCAAAATGCGCGGGCTCAGTAAGATAACTGAGTCCAATATCAAGGATGCCCTGCGCGATGTGCGCATGGCGCTACTGGATGCTGATGTGGAATACAGCGTGGCGCGTGAGTTCATTGCGCACGTGAAGGAAGAGGCCATGGGTGAGAAGGTGCTCAAGTCGGTGAAGCCGGGTGAACAGATTGTCAAGATTTTCCGCGACCAGCTGGCCGAACTGCTGGGTGGAGATGCCGCGCCGCTGCAGCTGGAACCCGCCCCCGCCCGTATTCTGGTGGTGGGTCTGAATGGTGCCGGTAAGACCACCACGAGTGCCAAGCTGGCACGCCGCCTGAAGATGGAGGGCCGCAAGCCCCTTCTGGTGGCCTGCGACCTGATTCGCCCCGCTGCAATTGACCAGCTGGCCACGCTGGCGGGGCAGATTGAAGTGCCTGTGTACACGCCTTCTGCTACGGAAAAGGATGTCATCCGTGTGGCAAAGGATGCCCTTAAGTGGGCGGCAGGCCAGGAACACGATGTGATTATCTTTGATACCGCCGGCCGCCAGGAGGTGGACGAGGAGCTGGTGGCCGAGCTGAAGAAGCTGGCTAAGTTCCTGAATGCCCAGGAATCCCTGCTGGTGGCCGATGCCGCTACCGGCCAGCAGGCCGTGCGTGTGGCGCAGGCGTTCGACCAGGCGGTGGGGCTTACGGGTATCATCCTTACCAAGCTGGATGGCGATGCCCGCGGTGGCGCGGCCCTGTCCATGCGTGCTATCACCGGCAAGCCCATCAAGTACATGGGCGAGGGCGAGAAGCTCGATATGTTCGGCCCGTTTGTGCCGCAGCGCATGGCCGACCGCATTCTGGGCATGGGCGATATCGTGGGCCTGGTGGAAAAAGCTGCCGAGAAGATTGACCAGGAATCGGCCATGAACTCCATGACCCGCATGATGAGCGGTGAGTTCAATTTCAATGATTTCCTGAGCCAGATGAAGATGATGCAGAGCCTTGGCCCGCTGGAGGGGCTGCTGGGCCTGCTGCCTGGCTTCAGCAAGATTAAGAAGCAGCTGCCGGAGGGCGCGATGGACCCGAAGCGCATGAAGCGTATGGAGGCCATCGTGCTTTCCATGACCCCGGCAGAGCGAGCCAACTACAAGCTGCTCATTCCGAGCCGCCGCCGCCGTATTGCCAAGGGCTCCGGTGTGTCGGAGATTGAGGTGAACCGCTTTATCAAGAACTTCAAGGAAATGAAGGAGATGATGGGCGGCAAGGGCAAGATGGGCGGCATGATGAAGAATCTCATGAAGGGGGCCAAGGGTGGCATGCCTGACATGAGCGCCATGATGAAGGGACAGGGCGGCGGTATGCCTGATATGGGCTCGCTCATGGGGCAGGGCGGCATGCCCGATATGAGCCAGATGCCTGACCTCTCTGCCCTGATGGGTGGTGGCGGTGCCAAGCCGAAGATGCCCAAGGGTATTGGCGCATTCAGCGGCCTTTTCCGTAGACGCTGAAAAAATGACTGCCATGTTCCGCTTTCTGCTTACGCTTTTGTTTGGGTGTTCGGTGGCGAGTGCCTTGCTGCCGGATCAGGTAGTGGTGGTGTACAATGCGGATTCTCTGCGGAGCGAGCAGTGCGCACGCGCCTATTGCAACAAGCGCGCCATTCCCTTTGCTAATTGCCTCGGGCTTTCCGGGCTGAAGGGAGAGACGATTTCCCGCCAGGTATTTGATGAGAAAATGCGCTATGCGCTGCTGCTGCAGGCGGAGCAGAGGGATTGGAATCTGCCCTCGATGCCGGAGAAAGGGTTGAAACCGGTGCGGGCCATGGTGCTGATGCCGGATCTGCCCCTGCGTATCAAAGAGGAATCCGAGCCGGGAAAGAAGTCAACCACGCAGACGCAGAACTGCGCATCGGTGGATTCAGAGCTCATGCTGCTTGGTGCAAACTATATGCTGCCGGGACCGCTGATGAATCCCTTTTTCAAGAAATCCGGCAAGCTGGAGCATGCTAAGCCTCAAGTGCTGGCCGTTACCCGCATTGATGCACCGGATGACGCGGTTATTCGCCGCATGATTCAGTACCCCGCCGAGGTGGAACGCCGCGGGGGACTCTGGGGGTGGGCCGTGGTGGACCACGGTGGCCCGTATGCCGAGGGGGACAAGTGGTTTGCTGACATAGCCCGGAATGCCCGGGAGCATGGTGTGCCGCTGTTTCATGAAGAATCGAAGAAGCTGCTGCCGCCAGCGTTTCCCCTGATGCGTGATACAACGGTGTACTTCGGCTGGTATACGCAGCATCCGCATGGTCCCTTCAACGCGAAACAGCATGCAGATTTTTCCTTTGCGCCAGGAGCTGTTGCCATGCATTTGCATTCATTCAGCGGCACTTCTGTGAAAAGCCCCAACACCTGGGCAGGGGCGTTGCTGCAGCGCGGCGCCGTGGTGACCTCGGGTAATGTGTTCGAGCCGCTGCTGGCAGGAACACTGAGTCTGGATATTTTCTACGACCGTTTGCTGAAAGGCTATACCGTGGCGGAAGCCGGGTTGATGGCTACCCCCTGGCTTTCCTGGCAAGGAACCATTCTGGGTGATCCCCTGTATCGTCCCTTTGAGGCCATGTCCCGCAATGCTGGCCCGGCTAATAATGTGTTTGTGCAGTGGCGCCAGTTAATGGCTACCACCGGTGGTAATCGCGCGGGAATGACCCAGGCGGTGCAGCAGCGCATGGGGAATCCGGCTTTTCCCCAGTTGCAGGAGATGCTGGCATGGCATTATGCTGAGTTGAAGGATTATCCTGCGGCAATCGAGGCTTTCGGGCAGGTGGGACGCCGCGCGCAGGATGAACGCAACCAGGTGCGCGCTGAGTTGCTGCAGGCTACCATGGCTTTCAAGAGCAAAGATGCGCGCTACGGCCGTTTGCTGATGCAGCGTCTGCTGGAAAAAACGCCGATGTCACCCTTCCGGCCAGCTGTTCAACAGACGGCCGAAGTCTATATGCCGGAGCTGCGCCCGGCCCCCAAACCCCAGCAGCCGAAGAAGTGAGCCGTTTGTACGTATGCGCGGCGCGCGAAAGGATTGACAAACGCGCCCGGCGGGTGTAGATTTGTGCCTGATATGAACGAACAGTATGTATTGCCGACGTATGGGCGCGCTCCGCTGGATGCTGCGCGTGGTGAGGGTTCTTATCTGTATGATACGGAGGGGCGGCGTTATGTGGATTTCTGCGCCGGCATTGCCACTTGTTCGCTGGGGCATTGCCATCCGGCAGTGGTGAAGGCTCTCACTGAACAGGCAAACACGCTGATGCATTGTTCGAATCTGTACGGCATCCCCGGCCAGGCTAAACTGGCAGAGGTTGTGGTGGAGAAGCTCATCGGCATTCCCGGCCGCGTGTTTTTCTGCAATTCCGGGGCGGAGGGCAATGAGGGCATCATCAAGACAGCGCGCCGATTCGGGCATCGTCGTCCGGCGGCGGATGGTTCGCCCCGGTATGAGGTGATTACATTCAACAAGAGTTTCCACGGCCGTACCCTGGGTACACTGGCGGCTACAGGCCAGGAGAAGGTGCAGGTGGAGTTCGACCCCTTGCTGACCGGATTCAAGTATGTGGATTTCAATGACCTGGAGTCACTGCGCAGTGCTGTTTCTCCGCAGACTTGCGGCATTATGCTGGAAGCCGTGCAAGGCGAAGGTGGCGTGAATCCCGCCACACCGGAGTTCCTGCGCGGGGTGGCTCAGCTGTGCCGGGAGCACGACCTCATGCTCATGATTGACGAGGTGCAGTGTGGTGTGGGCCGCTGCGGCGCAACCATGGGCTGGAAAGCCATCTGCCCGGAGCTGCTGCCCGATCTGGTTTCCTGTGCCAAGGGCATTGGCGGCGGTTTCCCCGTTGGTTGCTTCTGGGTGAGCAACCGTGCCATTGACGCCGAGGGAACACCGCTTTCCTCCATCATGAGTCCAGGTTCTCACGGTTCGACTTTCGGTGGTACGCCGCTGGCCTGCGCCACAGCCCTGGCGGTGGTGACAGAAGTGCTGGAGCAGGGGCTTGTGGAACGCGCCGCCCGCCTGGGTGAGCAGATTAAGACCACCGTGGAGGGCTGGAATCTTCCCTGTGTGGAAACCGTGCGCGGTCTTGGTTTGCTGCGTGGCGTGGGGCTGCGCAAGGATTCCTTTGCTGTGCCCGCGGGGCAGACCCCTGCCAGCCATGTGAACAATCTCTGCCGGGAAGCAGGCTTGCTGGCTTGCCCTGCTGGCCCGGATACCCTGCGCCTGATTCCTGCATTGAATGTGCCCGAGGAGGTGTTGGCGGAAGGTCTTGCCATTCTGAAGGAAATCCTCAGTTCCCTTTCCTGAGCATGAAAAAGATGCGATTTATTCCGATTCTGGGTGGCACGGTGGCAGCCATGGGCGTGATTGCAGCTGTGGCGTTGTCGCCGTACATGCCCACGCAGGCAACGCTTGCGCCTGAGGAAACCGCCCTGCTGGCTGAATGGACACGCGTGGGCGATGCCCTGGCCGTGCGGCGTATGATTGAGCAGGGTGCCTGTGTCGAGGCCGTTTCTGCAGATGGAACGACAGCTCTGATGACTGCCGCAGCGGAGGGCCACCTTGAGGTTTCCAAAGTATTGCTGATGCATAATGCGCAAGTGAATGCCCGCAATGAGGAGGGTGAAACCGCCATGCATTTTGCCGTGCGCAATAACCAGGCGGCCATCATGGCGCTGCTTCTGGAGAATGGGGCTGAGGTAGATGCCCGTACAACATCAGGAATCACGCCGCTGATGATGGCCTCATGGTCCGGGTTTGAGCAGCTCGTGAAGCAGTTGCTTGCTGCCGGGGCGGATGCCGATGCCGTGGATGAGGAAGGGCTGAATGCCGCGGCTCATGCACGCGAGGTGAGGGATGAGGCCACCCGGGAGACCATTATACAGTTGCTCGGGGCTTAATCCTTCTTAGCCCGGACCGGCAGGCGCAGGAGGCTGAACAGGGCAAAGGCCGGAATCTGCAATAACAGGTAGTACCAGGGGGCTGGCCCGGCGTAGTCCAGGATGCAGCCCGGCACCGGGCTCTTCATGGTGAATCCGTAATTGGTGTCCAGCAGTATGTTTACCGGGTGGATACACAGCAGGTAGACATCCATGAGCAGCAGGCTGATGGCTACATCGCGCAGCCGGGCCCGCATGCCCAGCAGCAGGGGCACGGCCAGGGCTGCCGGCATCAGGATGCCGTGCAGGCTGAAGAAGAAGATGAAACGCAGGGACGGGTATGCCGCATCCAGTGCCGGGGTGATGAGCCCCTGCAGGCAGGCGGTGAGAGCCCCGAAATACAGTACCCAGCAGGCGGTGCGGTTGCGGGTCCACAGGGCGGCTGTTGCGACCAGCAGCATCATGCTGCAATAGTGGAACGGCAGGTTTTGTTCCCAGCTGCCGTGGTACTGGGTCAGGAGGATGAAGGAGGAATCACCCACGTAGATGAGCCCCACCACGACGGCAAGGGCTCGGCTGACTTTCTGGCGTACTTCCAGGGGCTTTTTCATCGCCCCGCCGATGATGCACAAGGTGACGATGGCGGTGGCAATGACCGCGCCCCAGTGGCTGGCGCTCCAGCGTACAAATTCTTCTGTCTGTTCCATGGTCGTAGTATCTGTTGGTTTAGTAGCCCCCGGTATCGCCTGCCCCCTGGCGCCAGAGGCGGGCCAGGTGGGCGCAGAGCATGAGCTGCACCTGGTGGAATACCATGAGGGGTAAGAGGAGATTGTTGTCCAGTGTGCCGAAGATGGCCATCATCATGGGTGCGCCGACTGCCAGACTCTTCTTGGAGCCGCAGAAGACAATGGTGATACAGTCTTCTCGCTTGAATCCGAGTGCCTTGCTGCTGTACCAGGTAGCGGCAAAGGTGAGACAGAGGATGATAAGGCATGCAGCGACCAGCCCGCCGAGCTGCGCGGCCTGCAATCTGTCCCAGTAGCCACCGCTGGTGGCATTGGAAAAAGCGGTGTAGACTACCAGCCAGATGGTGGCTTTATCATTCCAGCCAATGAGGGTTTTATGCCCCAGAACCCACTTGCGCAGCAGGGGCTGGCTGAGTTGGCCGGCAATGAACGGCAGCAGAATCTGATAGCAGATTTTCAGCACGGTATTCAGCCCCACCTGGGCGCCGCTGCCATCGGTGGCAAAGAGCAGGCTCACCAGAAACGGTGTCAGGAAAACGCCCAGCAGGCTCGAAACCGAGGCGGAGCACACCGCGGCGGGTACATTGCCACCCGCCACAGAGGTGAAGGCAATGCTGCTCTGGACGGTGCTGGGCAGGCAGGCCACATACACCAGCCCCATGAAAAGAGCCCCGCCCACCATGGGCTCCAGCAGTGGCCGGAGCAGGGGGATGACTACCGGGAAGAAAACAAAGGTGAAGGCAAATACCATGCTCTGCAGCCGCCAGTTGAGCAGCCCTTCCACCACGGATTTGCGGGAGAGTTTGACACCGTACAGGAAGAAGAGCAGAACGATGGCCGCATTCGTAAGCCAGTCGAAAAAGACGGCTCCCGCCCCATGGCAGGGAATAAGGATACCCAGCCCCAGGCTGATGAGAATGCCCGTGGTGAAGATATCAAAATAACTGAGTATCTTGCTGACCACACCCATGGCGGTAGGTTACTTGCGCGGGGGGAACTCGTAGGAAACACGACCGGTGGAGGCGTTGAACACGAGGTAGGCATCGAACTTCTTGCCACTCTTGTGGCTGGTGAAATCCTTGATGAGCTCGGTCTTGCCCTTGGTGAGCAGCTGCGTGACGGTAGCGGCATCCAGGCTGATATCGCACATGCTGTGGGGAATCACCAGCGGCTTGCGTGTCTTGCCGTAGGTCAGGCCATCCACATGCCAGGCAGATTCTGTTTCCACCAGCTCGTATTCACCCTTGCCCTTCACTTTGATGGCGCCGTGTTTCGTGCCTTTGCTCAGGTCTTCTGCCGCGGCAGAGGCTGCGGTGAATTTCTTGTCGGCTTTTTCTTTCGTACCTTTTTGCCGCGCTTCGCGGGGCGGGAACTCGAAGCCCACGTTGCCTTTCTTTTCGTCCAGCACGAGGTAGGCATCGAACCCGCGGTTGGTACGCTGGGAGATGAAGCCTGTAATCAAATCACTCTTGCCGGTGGCAAGGACCTGGCGCAGCACTTCTTCGCTGATTTCCATGCCCAGGATGTTGCGGGACATGGTGAAACCCTTGTGTCCGTTGGCCTGGGTATAATCCGGCACGCTCCACTGCTTGTCGTTCACCTGCAGTTGCAGTTCGCCCTGGTCTTTCACCATTACGGTACCTGCCTGTTGCGCGGGCACTTCGTCCTGCCGGGTTTCGCTGCGGTCGGAGTCAAAGTAGAACTCCGCCTTCCAGATGCTGCGGGCGGTCTGGGGGGCTACCATGCGCAGTCCGGCCTTGAAGGGCTTGCCGAACTTGGAGCGGAATCCGTCCATGACGGGCAGAGCCCCCTGGCTGATGAGCTCGCAGAGCTGGTCATCGGTGAGGGTAAGCCCGGCATGCACGCGGCGGATGCGGAATTTGCAGCTGTTGCAGGAGATGGAATCCACCCGGCTGCTGAGCCCCTTGGCGCCGCAGGCGGGGCAGGTGAGCTCCAGATCCGGGTTCTTGCCATTCTGCATGTAATCGCGCACGGCTTCCACAATGTCTGTGGTGTAGGTGCGGATATCCTTCATGAAGGTGGCGCGGTCAAGCCGTCCGCTTTCCATCTGCTTGAGACGGTATTCCCATTCGCCGGTCAGTTCCGGGCTGGAGAGGGTGCTCAGACCAATCTTGCCAAGCAGGTCGATGAGGTCCATGCCACGGCGGGTGGCCATGAGTTCCTTACCCTCGCGGGCTATGTATTCCTGCGTGATGAGACCTTCGATGATGGCAGCGCGGGTGGCGGGGGTGCCCAGTCCTCGTTCCTTCATGGCATCGGCAAGGTCTTCATCCTCCACCAGCTTGCCGGCTGTTTCCATTGCAGTGAGCAGGGTGGCTTCCGTGTAGGCTGCCGGGGCCTTGGTCTGGTCTGCTGTGGCCGTTACCTGGGTGGCGGTCACAGTTTCACCTGCGGCCACCTGGCAGAGCTCGTCTTTCTTGCGCTTATCCGGGCCGTACAGGGCGCGCCAGCCGGCAGAGAGCATGACGCGGCCATGGGTGTAGAAGCAATCCTGGGCTCCGGGGCTTGTCACGGTGGTGATTCGCTCCGTGTCCTCGTATTCGGCATTGGGCATGAATACGCCCAGGAAACGCTGCACCACCAGGTTGAAGATGCGGGCGGCATCACCCGTGAGGTTCACGAATTTGCCCGTGGGGATAATGGCAAAGTGGTCGCTTACCTTGGAGCTGTCAAACACGCGCTTGTTGGGGCGCACGCTGCGGTTCTCCAGAATGCTGTTGGCAAAGCTGGTAAATTCCGGCAGGTTCTCTGCGATGGCGCCCACGGTGCGGGTGGCTACTTTCAGGTAGTCATTCGGCAGGAATTTCGAGTCCGTACGCGGATAGGTAAGCACCTTGTGCTTTTCGTAGCATTCCTGGGCAATCTGCAGGGTGCGGCGGGCAGAGAAGCCAAAGCGGTTGCTGGCTTCTTTCTGCAGTGAGGTAAGGTCAAAGAGCAGCGGCGCCGGCATGGAAACCGGTTTGCGGGTTTCCTTTACCGTGCCGGGACGCCCCTGGCAGCGCGCGGCAATGGCGGCAGCGGTATCTGCGTCCCACAAACGCTCCTTGGTGCGCTGGGGGGCTTTCTCATCCTTTTTCCACGAGGCATCATACCAGCGGCCTTCGTAATTACCTGCCTGGGCGGTGAAGGTGGCGCGGACTTCGTGGTATGTTTCCGGGGTAAAGGCCAGAATGTCTTTCTGGCGGGCGGCCAGGAGCGCCAGGGTAGGCGTCTGCACGCGTCCGGTGGGGGTTACATTGAAGCCGCCTACTCCGCTCTGCAGGGCAGTGAGCGCACGGGTGCTGTTGAGCCCCACGAGCCAGTCTGATTCGCTGCGGCATACGGCGGCATCGGCCAGGTTGAGCATTTCCTCATCGCTCTTGAGCTCATTCCAGGCTTCCAGAATCGAATCATCGGTCATGCTTTGCATCCACAGGCGGCGGATGGGTTTCTTAATCTTGCCGTAGCGGATGATGTTGCGGAAAATGAGCTCACCTTCGCGCCCGGCATCGCATGCATTCACGATGGTGGTGATTTCCTTGCCTCGTGCCAGCTTGAGCACCTTGCGCAGGCGGTCGGCGGATTTGTCGATGGGTTCCAGCTCCATGTTGGAGGGCATCACCGGCAGGTATTCCATTTTCCACGGCAGGCTCTTGCCGTCCTCTGTCTGCGGCTTCTTCTGTTCCACCAGGTGACCCACGGCCGAAGTGATGATGAGGGTGTCATTGGAAAAACTCTGGCTGGCATCGTCTTTCTTGAATTTACCCAGTTGCTTTCCCAGCACTCGTGCTAAATCAGCAGCTACGCTGGGTTTCTCGGCTATGATGAGAGTCTTGGACATGGTCGGAAAATCTTTGGCGCCGGGGGCGCTTCGCTGGTTTATATTAGTGGCAGAAAAATGGGGGTCTTGTCAAGTGAAATCCGCGTCACGGCGCGGAAATCTCCACCCGGTCACTGATAACGAAAAAACGGCCCGGAGTTCACCCGGGCCGTAGGAAGGGAATGTGTGTTTCTTCAGCTGTAGGCGGATTCCACGCGGGCGGCTACATCCTTGTAACCGTAGTCCACTTCGTAGATGGCTTTGAGCGTTTCGATGCTCTTTTCCTTGTTGCCGGCTTCGTCGTAAAGCACACCAATCATGTAGAGCACTTCCTTCTTGGTGTCGTCCATGGTGAGCAGCTCCTTGTCGGCGTCTTCCAGCTGGCGGATAGCCATATCCACCATCTTCTTGGCGTGGTAGCACTTGCCGAGCATGAGCATGGATTTGATGCGGATGTTCGGGTTGGTGCGGGCGCGCTGCAGGGCAGGAATGGCTTCGGTGTATTCGCCGGCATCGAAGAGTGCCTGGCCGAGCTTGAACTGCAGCTGGGCATCGGTGGGGTTGGCTTCCACTCGGGCGCGGGCATCGGCCACCACGGCGGCGGCCATTTCCAGCTTGCGCTGGGCAAGGGTGGCCTTGGCTTCCTCGTTATCCGGGTCAGCTGCAAGTACCTGCTCGTAGTATTCGAGTTCGGCCTGCATGGCCTTTTCGTGCATGACGAGGGACTTGTCGTTCAGCGCCACGTCTGCCGAGCCGCTGAGCTGGTAGGCGTAGGCGTAGAAAGAGTAGGCGTTGGCGTAGTCTTCCATCTGCTCGTAGACGGAGGCGATGTCTTTCACAACGGAAAGGTTCGTGTTGTCCACCGCGTACTGCTGGGAGAGCTGGGCCAGGCGTGTTTCGAGTTCGGCGCGGGTGAGACCCATCTTGTCAGCGCTTTCAAGGTCAGCCGTGGCGTTGGCGTTCTTCATCTTGGTGCGGAAGTCGCCCTTGCCTTCCCAGTTGCCCTGCTTCATGGTGGCGCGGGCAGAGCAGTCCTTTTCACCGCGCATGGCATCGGGGTCTGTCGGGTCGATTTTGAGTACACGGCGGTATACATCTGCGGCTTCGGCAAACTGCTCGTGCTGGATGTAGTGCTTGGCCAGCAGGTGCAGGTGCTTCTTGTCGCCGGGATTGCCCTGGCAGATGGTTTCCATGGCAAAGGCGGCGATGTCCGGCAGATTCAGCTCGTTGGCCGCGGCAAAGAGGGCTTCGTTTGCAGAAATGGAGTAGGGGTCGCGCTCCAGGTCATCCTCAATGTTGACCAGCACGCTTTCCGGGTCGCGGCGGGTGGTTGTGACGCGCAATCCTCCGAAAAGGGAGGTCTTGCGGCCTGCTTCGGGGGCGGATTTCACCTCGCAGGCGCGCAGAAGTTTGCGGCCTTCCAGGAAGCCCGGAACGCGTTTCACAATGGTCTTGAGAATGGTGACGGCGTACTTGTAGTTTTTTGTCTGTACTGACTGCAGAGCTTTCTTCCACAGAGCCAGTTGGTCTGCGGCCAGTTGGCGTTCGGTAATAAGTGTAATCATATGAGAAGATGTTGTAGTAAATTCTGACCACGCGACACCGTAACATTGGTGGGCAATGCTTCTGACTTACTTCTACCACAAAAGGACGGTGATTTCAACCTTGTTTTTTCAAAAAAATATGGCAAAATGCCTGTGGCATGAGAGTAGATGCATTATTGAGCCGGTTCGGGTACTGCAGCCGGCGCGAGGTGGCGCAGTGGCTCAAGCGTGGGCGCGTGACGCGTAACGGAGTGGTGGTAAAATCCCCGAATGAGAAGGCTGAGCCGCATGAGGTGCTGGTGGATGGTGAGCCTGTGGAGTTCCCGGACGGGCTGTATGTGGCTCTCCATAAGCCGCTGGGCTGCACCTGCAGCCACAGGGAGGCCGGGGAGCTGGTGTATGATTTGCTGCCAGAGCAGTGGATGCGCCGCAATCCGGCGGTGAATACCGTGGGGCGGTTGGATAAGGAAACCAGCGGTCTTTTGCTGCTTACGGATGATGGTGCGTTTGAGCATGCCCAGACCAGCCCGAAGCGCCATGTGCCCAAGGTATATGCGTTTACAACGAGTTCCCCTGTGCCCCCGGAGGCGGTGGCTCAGTTTGCCAGCGGGGAGTTCCTGTTGCAGGGAGAGCGGACTCCGTGTCTGCCGGCAGAGCTGGAATTGACCTCCGGATGCGCAGGCCGCCTTACGCTGCACGAGGGGCGGTATCACCAGGTGCGCCGTATGCTGGCAGCGGTGGGCGCCCCGGTGGAGACGCTGGAACGCATTGAAATCGGCCCGCTGAAGCTGGCAGATTTGAATCTGGAGCCCGGCGAGTGGGTGGAGATTGACCCTTCCATCTTTGCATGAGCTATGATATGCCCATAGCGGTGGTGCCGGATTTCCGCGTGCTGTATGAGGATGACGGCGTGCTCGTGGTGGATAAGGCTGCACCGCTGCTTACGCACCCCACGGGCGAGAAGAATGAGCCGACGCTGTGGCATGGTCTGCATGAGTTGCTCTCGTACGAAGTGGCTACGGGCGGGCAGGTCTCGCTCATCAACCGTCTGGACCGCGAGACCAGCGGCATTACCCTGGTAGCCAAGAATGCCGAGGCGGCCCGCGAATTGGGCAAAGCCATGCAGGCCCGCCTGCTGCATAAGGAATATTTTGCCGTGGTGCAGGGGACTCCGCTGTGGGACACCGCCTGCTGCGCCGAGCCGATTCTCCGCATGGAAGAGGTGGCGCAGACCCGGATTCATGTGCGCCAGTGCTGCCACCCGGCGGGCAAGGATTGCCGCACGGAGTTTGTGGTGTTGCGGCGTTGTGGTGCGGTGTCGTTGCTGCGGTGTTGTCCGCACACCGGGCGCATGCACCAGATACGCGTGCATGCCGCCTATATGGGCTTTCCCCTGGTGGGCGATAAGATATATGGCGGGGATGAATCCTGCTACCTGGATTTCATTGCCACGGGGTGGACTCCGGAGCTGGCACGCCGCCTGCTGCTGCCGCGGCATGCGCTGCACGCCTGTCGCCTTGCCTTCCCGTGGAAGGGGCGTGAGGTTGTGGTGGAAAGCCCGCTGCCGGCAGATATGGCGGCGCTGCTGGCGTGATTATTTGTGGTTATCACCCATGACCCAGCGGTAGAAGTTGCAACCTACGAAGTTGCCCGCCACGATGATGACGTAGAAGGGAAGAATCTCCCACAGGTGGGCGGCCCAGAACTCCAGTGATACGCAGGAGTAGAAGAAGGCATCGGCAATGCAGTGCGGGAAGCCGCACACGATGAAGAGCGGCACGCCGAACAGCATGGGCAATCTGTTGCGCTTGCGGGAGAACGTGACGGCGGTGGTCATGATGAAGCCGCAGGGAATGGAAAGCAGGAATCCGTTCATCAGCCCCATGTCCAGGCGGCTCTGCAGCAGTGCCTGGGCGGTCTCCTGCAGGGGCATGGCGCTCAATCGGGTAAGCAGGGAGAAGGTGGCGCAACCGAGGATATTGCCCAGAAGTACCAGAGCCAGGGGCACAAATTCACGTTTCTGGATGAATCCTGCCGTGCCTGTGTAGAGGAAGAGCTTGTAACTGATGACGGCTATGAGCGCAAAGGCGAAGATGACGCAGCCTGCAAGGTACTGGTCTTGCGCTTTGAGAGAGAGAAAACCGAAACCTGCAACGCCGATGCAGATACCTGCCATGAAAGCTGAACGAATGATGTGGAGAGGATTCATCTTGTTCCCCAACTATAACAGATAAACCGGCTTTGCAAAGAAAATTCCGCGTCAGATGCCGAATTATGTCTAAGCTTGGGCTCGACAAACGGGCAGGGATATGATTTAGTATTCGCACATTCAGATTTTTTCTCCCGCATATGAAGTCCTACACCATTTTCCAGAAGTCCGACGACGAGACCGTCAATACTTTCCTTGATTGGATGCGCAACCAGGAGCGTGGCGTGTATCGTGCCGCCCTTCGCGAGCTGGGCGCTCTCAAGAAGCTTCGTCCTCAGTACATGCAGCAGAAGCCTGTGGCTGAGCAGTTTGCATGGATCAAGAAGATGCTTGCCTGGAAGCCCGCTGAAACCATCGGTGACCACCTGCTGCAGGTGTGGCTGATTCGTAAGCACGAGGGCATGCTCGTGAGCTTCATCGAGAAGCTGGGCATTGAGCACAACGGCCACGGTGTGGTGGATGTTCTGCCCGAGTCTCTGGATGCCGACAAGCTGAAGGAAGCTGTGGATGCTCTGTTCGAGTCTTATCCCGCTGGTGCTGTTTCCGTGTACCTGCACATGTTCCAGAACCAGACCGAGGAAGGCTGGCCCGAGCTGCAGGCTATCCTGGATAATGATGAGCGCATCACCATCAAGTAATTTCTCATACCTTTAACCGCAAAAGCGGCCGGCAGGGGCGGTTGTCTGCCCGCCGGCCGCTTTTTATTTCTCCTGCACCACTTATGACCGAGGATGAACAATTTATGCTGCTTGCCATGCGCGAGGCTGAGAAAGCCCGTGAGGTGGGGGAAGTGCCCTGCGGCTGCGTGGTGGTGAAAGAGGGCCGCGTGATTGCCCGCGGCTGGAACCAGGTGGAAACGCTCAAGGATGCCACGGCCCATGCCGAAATGCTGGCGCTGACGGCGGCTGAGGCCGCTGTGGGCGACTGGCGGCTGGAGGGCTGCACCGTGTATGTGACCAAGGAACCGTGCCCCATGTGCGCAGGGGCGCTGGTGCATTGCCGCCCGGACCGCGTGGTGTTCGGCATTCCCGACCCGAAAGGCGGTGCCTGCGGTGGCTGGATTAACCTTCTGGATTCCAATCCCCCGCTTAATCACAAATGCGCCGTGCAGGGTGGGGTGCTGGGTGATGCCTGCCTGGAGCAGTTCCAATCATTTTTCCGGGCTGCGCGCGCTGCGGCCAAGGAACGCAAACGCCGTGAACGAGAGGAGGGCAGCGATGCAACCGCAGATTGAGATTTATGTGAACGTGGAGAATGCCTGGGTGACGGAAGCGCTGGCAGAGCGTTTCCGTGCCGCTTTACAGGCGCTTCTGCCGGAGTTGCTGGCAGCACCGAAGGGGCCGGACCATGTGCTGTCCGGGCTGGATGTAGTGGAAATCTCCATTGTGGATGACCCTGCCATTGCAGAGGTGCATGGCGAGTTCCTGGATGACCCCACTGCGACGGATGCCATCACCTTCCCCTACGGAGAGGTGCTGGTGAGCTGCGATACCGCGGCTTCCTATGCGGCCACCCACGGTATTCCGAGAGAGGAAGAACTGTTCCGCTACATGGTGCATGGTCTGACCCACCTGCACGGGTATCTGGATTACGAACCGGCAGACCGCGAGGCGCTTTTTGCGGTGCAGGAACCGCTGGTGCAGCGTTACTTCCCCGGCTGAGGTAGTTTTTGCTCACAGACCCGGGGAGAGGAGGCGGCAGCAGTTGGCCAGCAGGCGTGTGATGCGCGGGGCCTTGTCCCAGCGGGCGGTGGTGATGCTGCTGGCTTCAGCCATGTCCTGCTCCAGCATGCTGGCGACTTCTGCGGTAGCGTTGGTGTCTTCCATCAGCAGGGTGAGTTCGAAATTCAGCTGCAGGGAACGGGCATCCAGATTGGCGGTGCCGATGCTGCATGTGTCTGAATCTTTTACGCAGACCTTTTCATGCAGGAATCCCGGCTCATAGGCCAGCATGCGCACGCCGCATGCCGCCATGCCGGGAATGTAGGTGAGCATGGCCAGATGAGCGGCCAGGTTGTCGCCGCGCCGTGGAATGAGCACCCGTACATCCACCCCGCGCAGCGCCGCACCGCACAGCGCCGCCTGCACCGCCTCATCCGGCACAAAGTACGGGCTTGCCAGCCAGAGTCGTTTCTGCGCGGTGGCGGCCAATTCCAGCAGGGTGAGCCGCCAGGTGTTGACCGGGGTATCATCCGGCCCGCTGGGGATAAGCTGGCAGCGGGTGGTTCCCTGCGGCGGGCTCGCCTGGGCAATGTGGGAAATGTTGTCGCCGGTGGCGCGTTGCCAGTCATCAAGGAAACTGACCAGACACTGGCTGACGACCGGACCACGCAGTCTGATGAACGTATCACGCCAATATGTGCGGCGGGCGCTGCGGGTGTATTCCAGCCCGATGTTGAGGCTGCCCAGATAGGCTTGCCGACTGTCGATGACCACCAGTTTCCGGTGGTTGCGGTAGTTGAGCCGGAGTATGGAACTGAGCCAGAATCGCTTGCCGTTGAATGAGGTGATCTGCACCCCGGCGCGCCGCAGGTGGCGCAGGTAACCCGCGGGCAGTTTGTGAGAGCCGACCTCGTCGTATATCACATACACCTGCACCCCGGCGCGGGCTCGTTCTTCCAGTGCCTTGCGCAGGTGGATGCCTACGCGGTCATTGCGGATGATGAAGAACTCCAGCAGAATGGAGTGTTGCGCTCCGCGAATGGCCTGCAGCAGATTGCGGTAGGTATCGTTGCCATCGCGCAGCAGCTGCACTTCATTGCCGGAGCAGGGGGCATAAGCGGTGCAATGAGTCAGGGTCTGGCTGAGCTGGCTGGTGGGGGATTCCCATGCCCCGTGCTGGTAGAGGAAATTCTGAATGCTCTCCCGAAGCAGGCGGATGGATGTGTGCCGCCGGATGCGGGCTGCTCCCAGAACCAGATACAGGGGAACGGTAAACCAGGGCAGGAGGATGAGGCCCAGCATCCAGGCAATGGTGCCTTGTGGTGAATGCTCGCGGCAAAGGGCGTGAATGGCCAGCGCAATCCCAGCCAGGTGCACCAGAAACATAATCCCCGCCAGCGTGGTGGACCAGATGCTGCCGGGGGGGAGGTTTGTCAACTGGAGGGCGCAGAGCATTATTTGTCAGGTTTATCCGGTGCAGGGGGAGTCTGGGGGGCGGTGGTGAGGCTCTCGACCTCATGCGAGAGTTTCTTGCTCAGCCCGATTTTCCACTGCGGGTTCAGCACATCGCCATAGAGATTGATGTCGATGAGGAATTTGGAGAGAATGGTGACCGGGGAGATAATCACTGTGGGGACACTGGAGATTCTGGGCCACAAATCGCCGGTGAGGGTGAGTTTATCAAGGTCAATATCCAGCTGTGTGCGGATGTCCAGATTATAGCCGCGGGCTGTCATATCCCGGGTGATGAGGTGGCCGTTCCGGATGTCGAACTTGGTAAATGCTTCATCGATGCCGTAGCGCAGGAAGTGGTTGGCAAAGGGTATATCGTAGAGTGAATCCACGGCATTGCTGCTGGTGTCGAACACGTAGCGGATAAACTTATCGGCCCAGGATGGGGTGGATTCTGTTGTTTCTTCCTGGAATGTGACGGATTTCTGCAATTTGGCGAGATACCCGGGCATGTCTGACAGCAGGCTGCCCACGGGGCGGAAGAGGCCTATCTGCATCAAATCGCCATCCCGCAGGCTCACGCGGCCGTATGCCTGTACGGCTTCCAGCTCCGGCTGCGGTGCCTGGAAGCGGATGAAGCCGCTGCAGGTGGCAGGGGTGAATTCTTCTCCGTAGGAGGCCACGATGTCTTTGAGATTCATGGTACGGGCCTGAATGTAGCCATCGAGCGTGGTGTGCTCACCCGAGAAGCCGATGCGCACAGCTCCATTCATGACACCTCCCCAGCATTCGGCATTCATGCGGTCGAGGTAGACATCCACATCGCTGATATTGATGAAGCCGCTGAAGTTGGTGAACGGAATCGTGGTGCCCAGGAAGCGGAATCCTGCCCCTGTAGGTGCGTCTGCGCGGATGAGGCCCTGCATGGGGACCTCACAGCGGCTGGCAATGGGGAAAAGGCAGTAATCGGTCTCAATATCCACCGGGTCGCGCAGGATGATATCCTCCATGTAATGCTGGATGGGCGCATAGTACATGCCGATGGAGTAGGCGGGATAGCAGTTGCCTTTCAGCTTGTGCAGGGTGATGGTGCAATCTTCGATATTGAAACGGACGGCCTCGCCCGTTATCCTGCTGGTGGGAGCTCCGGTCTTGAATCCCATGCGCTTGAGCCATGGGGTGTTATCGTAGAGCATATCCGGGTTCAGCAGGTTGATGCGGATGCGTTCGGGAAGCGCCTGCCCGTTTGCATCCACGCAGTCCAGTTGCACGAGCACTTCTACATCGCAATGCCCTTCCTTCACCAGTGAGTAGGGATTCGGGCCCAGGTCCGTACGCAGGTATTCCTCCCCGGTCGGATTTCCCTGGGCGTCTTCCTTGTCACGGATAGCGCCGAGCATGAACTCCATGTTGATGAGCTCTGCTTTGCAGAGTGCATGCACATAGATGCCCTGGTCGTAGCGGATGATGGTGTCAATGTCGGTGATATTGTTGCGGGTAACGCCGGGAGTGCAGCGGAAATCGCGCATAATCCAGTGCGCATCCTCATTGTCGATGAGCGCATTGATGATATTTACTGGAATGCTGTTGCTGCCGGTGATGCGGCAATCCTTGAGAGGATTGCCATCTACCCGGATATTGAGTTCTTCGCCGGGTTTATACCATGCGTTTACATCAGCGGCGTAGTGCATGGCCCCGTCTTCTGCTGTGTTGAAATTGCCGCGAACCTTGAGTTCCAGGGGAATTTCCATGCCTTTGTGTACGTGCACGTTCCGGCACACGCGGATAAGTTCGGGAATTTGAATATTGTAATGAGACTGGATGAGTCTCCAGGATTCTGTATCCAGGAGCGCATCGCCTTGAAGTGAGATTCTGCACGGGAGTTTTAGCTCTTCGAGCGGTTCTCCGCCCAGTAGGGGAAGCAGCGAGGCCGCCGGAACATGCGCGGCGATGCGCTGGAAATTTATATTCTTATCCTCCTGTCTTGCATCAATCTTCAAGCTGAGGGGCTTGTCATTCACGCTTGACTCTACCTCCAGCGTGGCGGCATTGGGGGCTGTATGCTGCAACTGCAGGCGCGTGCCTGTGGCGCAGAATTGGCTGCCGTGGCTGAGTTCCTGAATGGAGGCTTCCAACCGGGCATCTTTCTGCATGTTTTGCCACGCACCGTCCAGGTTCAGCCCCTCCGGTATGTGGATATCCAGGTGTATCCCTTTTGCCTCGGTGTCTGCAAGGGTGATGTTTTCTGCCTGGAGCCTGGCAGCGATGGCATCGGAACGCAGATGAGCATCTGCCCATACAAGTGCTGTAAGTTCTGCTGTGCTGTGCAGCTTTTCAACGGTTGCTTTTTCCGTGGTGGCGGCATCTGCGCTCACTTGCAGGCTGGCGCTGCCGATGCGGTGCGTCTGTTGCCCGGGATTCGTCTGTAATTGCTTGAGCTCGGCACTGAGTACGACAGAATCCGCGGCATTCCGGCCTTGTTTGTAGCTGGATAAAGCACCGATAGTGATGTTTTCAATACTCACATGCTGAGCATTGTAGCTGATGCCAGTTGCGTTCAGCGAGAGGGAGTTGCCCGTGAAGCTGGCTTCGCCATAACTCAGCTGGTCTGTGTTGAATTGCAGCTTCAGCCCCACAAGCGTGGGAAGCAAATCTTCAATCCGGCTTTTACCCGGTTCAAACGGTGCAACCTGCATGTCGCAGTCAACCTGCAGGCGCAGGTTGCCGCCAAAACTCAACCCGGACGGAAGGGCGAGGTCGGCATTGTTACTGAAATCACGGGCCAGGGTCAGCAGGGTTTCATCCGGCAGGTTGACAAGGAGTTTGGCAAATCCTTTGCCCTCTGCCGCCTGGGATGTTGCCTTGATTGAGCCATCGGGGAAATCCAGCTGCAGGTTGTCGATGTTGAAGCTGCCGTCCCGGATGTAGAAGCTCAGCTGCGCGCGGTTGACCTGAGTCTGCCCGAGGCGCATTTGGTTTTGTTCCACCTTGCCGCGCAGGGTGATGGAGTTGAGGGCGTAGTCTTCGCTGAAATCGGCGCGCCCATCCAGTTCTATACTCGGGGTTGAATCTCCTTCCGATTGAATCTGGCTGAGAATCCCGGACGAGGCTTCTTCCAGGTAGCTCCGGAGCATTTTTACCAGCGGTGCGGTGCTCTTGGTGTGGAATTCCAGTTCCCGGGTGTTCAAATCATACGCCGCCTGGAGGGATACCCTGGTGTCAGGGTTGATGGTGTGAAATCGCAGTATGTTGACGGTGAGGATGTTATTCTCGAATTCGGCGTCGATTTCTGCATCGCGGAAATGAAAGGACTCTAGCTTATAGTCCGGCACCTGGGCGGTGATGCCGTAGCGCCAGTATTTCCCTTTCCGGATGGTGAACTGGATTTTCGGGTGAGATTCCGCTGTCCAGTGCTGGGTATCCAGCTGGTTTTTCAGCTGCTGCAGCACAGGACGGTATTCTGCCAGAAGGCTGGAGAGTTCAGCCAGCGGTTCTGTGGTTGTGTCACTTGTTTCCTGTTTTTCCGGGAAAAGTTGCCAGAGGCCGTCCTTCTCGCGCAGGGAGAGATTCCATTTCAGTTCCACGCCGTGCAGGTACGTGCTCAGCGTGGCGTTGATGCTCTGCCACTCTGTGCCGAACCCGACCTGTAAATCAAGCGGTTCCAGCTTGAGCTGCTCTGTTTCATTTGCTCCAAGCGGCACATTCAGGGAAGCTCCCTTCACTTGCAGCTGAGTGGGGGTGCAGTCTCCGGCCAGCAGGCGGCCAAGACTGAACACCAGTTGTATTTTGCGGATACGCAACGCGCAGGGGGGAAGTTCCTGCTGCGGTACGGAAAGGTTGATTCCTTCTGCTTTGATGGCAAGCCCGGAGCTTGGCTGCAGCTGGATTTTCTCCAGTTTGACTGGTACACCTGCTTCAGCGGCTTGCTCTTCTATATAGCGCAAAGCACAGCCGGGAATACCGGCTGTGCTGAGCCATACAATGATGCCTACCAGTAGCAGTACACCCACCAGACAAAGGTGTGGCAAGAGATTCCCAACGCGTCTGATGGTGAGTTTGCCTGCCATAGGGTGGTGGTAGGGGGGGGACAGAGGATAAATCAGATTTCCGGGTCTGATTCTCCCTCAGGCAGCGGTGGCGCCTTGGGGAGATTCAGCTCAATGTCATCCAGAAGATTTACCAGATCCACGCCGCGCTGGGCAGAGTTATCGTGTTTGAAGGTGAGGCGGGGGGTGTTGCGCAGCACCACACGCTTGCTCACCGCTCGCTGAATTTCACCGCGTTTGCGGTTCAGCTTCTCGATAACCTGGGCGGGGGCCATGCGTCCGACCACGCCCACCCATACGCGACCTTCCTTGAGGTCTTCGGTAATCTCGACATCCAGAATCGAGACAATGGTGCCGGACCATTCGTACTCCTTCTGGATGAAGGTGCCGATTTCCCGCTTCATCAACTCGTTCACTTTGTCAAGACGTCTTGTAGCCATGTCTGCTTACAATGTCTGTTTGATTTTCTCCAGGGAGTAGCATTCGATGACGTCACCCACTTCGTAGTCGTTGTAGTCTGCCAGGCGGATACCGCATTCCAGACCAGCCTTGACTTCCTCCACTTCGTCCTGGAAGCGGCGCAGGGTGGACATCTTGCCGTCGAACACCACCTGGCCATCGCGCAGCACGCGGGCTTCGGCGGTGCGGAGCATCTTGCCATCGGATACATAGGAACCGGCAGCCTTGCCCTTGTTGAGCTTGAACACCTGCTTGATTTCGGCATGACCCAGCACGGTTTCGCGGGTTTCGGGTTCCAGCAGACCCAGCATGGCGTCCTTCACCTGGTCGATAAGCTCGTACACGATGGAGAAAATCTTCACCTGCACGCCTTCGCGCTTCACAGCCTTCACGGCGTTGCTTTCCACCTTCACGTTGAAGCCGAGGATAACGGCATCGGAGGAGGAGGCGAGCAGAACGTCGCTTTCGGAGATAGGACCGGCGGCTGCACCGATAAACTGGCATT
>JAFYRS010000177.1 GCA_017546845.1 Akkermansia sp. | reverse complement strand
TATGAGGAACGCCATGGCAAGCATGGCTCCCGTATGGTGGCGCAGGGTTTCATGAATGTGCCCGAGGTGCGCCGCGTGGAGCAGTTCCTCTATGAGCTGACCGAGGAGCAATAATGCCGGCTGACCTCAGAGATTTCGGCTTGTCGCCCAGGCAGGTCGCCTTGGTGCAGAACGCCCTGCGCCCCGGTGAGCAGGTCCGCTGGGTGGGGCAGCCTATGGCTTTCCGGAGCATCGACTGGGGAAAATGTATCGGCTCGTTGCTTTTTACGGGGGTATTAGGAGGTCTCGGCGGATTCGTTTTTTATCATCTGGTGACCGGAGAACCGGAGGCCGGGGGCTTTGTGCTTCTGTTTGCCTATGGCTTATCTCTCCTTTTTGTGTTGCTTTTTGTGGCGGCGCTGCTCACGCCCTTTGTCCGCCTGTGGCTCCTGCGCCATACCTCCTACGTTATCACGAATCAGCGTGCCCTGATTGCCGGCGTCGGTGAGGAGTCATGGCCCCTGAGCCGCAGGATGGTGGCCAGTAATTTTCAGCGGAAGGATGGCAGCGGAAATCTGGTTTTTGCCTTACGCTGGGAGGATGGCCCCAAGGGGATGGGTCGCACTGTTGAGCACGGTTTCATGAATCTCCGCGATGTGCGCATGGTTGAGGAGATTCTGGAAAAAGCCATTGCAGAACGTAAAAAGGTATGAAATTCCCCGACCTCAGAGATTTTGGCCTGAGCCCGAAGCTGTGTGCCAAGGTGCAGAACGCCCTGCAGCCCGGCGAGCTGGTGCGCTGGGTAGGTCAGCCTGTTGTCCGGCACTTTGAGCCAGACCGGGGGAACCGCGTGTTCGGGGTGCTCTTTTTCTCGCTATTCGGGTTCGTCGGGGCTGGGCTGATGTATCTGATTCTGAATGGTAGCTTGCATCCGGACTCAATGATGGGATTGATTCTCTGCTGGTTGATGGCTATTGTTTTCTTCATGGTGCCCATCGTGGCGTGTATCATCGTTCCGCAGGTGCATGCTGCCGGACTCCGGAATACGGCCTATGTCATTACCAATCGCCGGGCTGTTGTATGCGGTAGTGAGGTGGATGCGTGGCCGCTGGAACCTGAGATGGTTATCAGCAATTGTTCGTCTGCCGATGGCTGCGGTAATCTCGTGTTTTCCCTGCGCCCGAATCGGTATTCGCATGAAGATGACCCGCGGCTATGGATTGAGGTGGGCTTTATGGATATCCGCAATGTGCGTCAGGTGGAGGAGATTCTGGAGAAAGCTATTGCCGAGAGGGAAAATGTATGATGACTCAGGATGAACAAACCCGCCTGCAGGCAGAACTGCTGCCAGGAGAAACGCTGCTGTGGCAGGGGCGCCCGCAGCTGCCAGTGGTGAACAGCGCCACGCTGCCGCTGTTCCTGCTATCGCTAATCTGCCCGCTGCTGCTGGTGTTCCCCCTCATGCAGCAGCGCCGCCTGCGCCGCACGCTCTATGTGCTTACCGACCGCCGCATCCTGGTCTACCGCGCCAATTGGTGGCGCGGCGTGCAGCGCCACGCCTGGCCGCTGGAGCCCGGAATCATCACCTCTCGCGTGCACCGCCCCGGTGGCAGGGGTGACCTCATCATGGAATATACCTACGGCCGCCGTGTTTCGGAAGACAAAGGTTTTCTTAATGTGCCCGATGCCATGCGCATCGCCCGCCTGATTGATGAGGCGGAGAAGAAGCTGAATTGTGCCTGATGGCGGATAGATGTATGTTCCGGTTGGGTATTCTGATGGGGTGTTTTGTGTGGGCTTCTGCGCTGGCGCAGGGAACTCCGGTGGGGAAAATGATGCCCAGCTCTGCCAGCCTCGGTAAAGATGCGTTTTCTCAGGCTATAGCAGCGGGCGATATCGCACGCATCGGGAAAATATTGGATAGCGGGAGCAGCGTGAACAGGTCTGTAGAATGCCATTTTGCTGAGGGGTACACGGTTACGCTCACTCCTCTGGCAGAGGCTTTGTTCCGTTATGTGGGTGGATTCCCGGAGGAAGAGGAAAAGGGTGTGGAGGTGGTGCAATACCTCATCGACCGTGGAGCAGCCGTCAACGCTGCCATTCCGGAGACAGGCCAGACACCGCTGCATCTCGCGGCTGGAGCTTTGGAAGGCTGCATAGCTTTCCGCCTTTTTGCGACGCTCCGTGAAGCCGGGGCTGATGTTTCCGCCCGTGATAACAAGGGACAGACTCCCCTCGATGTTCTGAGAGAAACGCTGGAGGATTGGTGAAATGACAAAAAGGTCTGTGTGAGCCCCTGTCTATTCTATACCGCCCCTGCGGGGCTCGTATTCACCCTGCAATCTGCTGGTGTGTGGCGAGGAAGGCGTTGAGTTCATCGAGCATGCGGCGCTGGGTGGGGCAGGCGCGGCGGCGGTCGCCCAGGAGCTTGCTGCAGGGTTCTACGCCGGCAAATTCATAGGTGGTGAGGCCCAGACGGCGCAGTTGCTCCAGCTGCTGCTCCAGTTCATTGTAGAAGAAGAGGGGCAGGGGGGCTTTTTCCGCGAGTTCGTGCAGGTCGATGACCACGGGCGGGGTCTGCAGGCGCAGGTGGTCGGCAATGAGTGGCAGCCCTGCCTGGCGCAGCATGCGTGCAATGCGCTGGAAGAGGTAGTCCAGCGGCACGGCGTGCAGCGGGCATTTCTCCTCCAGGTAAATGAGGATGGCCTTGGCGATTTCCCCGCGGAAGGGCAGGCTGACTCCGGCGGAGTCGGCGGCCTGTTGCAGCACATCCTCCAGCCAGGCGGCATCGTAGTCGGAGATGACGCAATGCCCGGTCTGCAGCAGTGGACGCTTGTTCTTGAAGGCTATCATTATTCGAGGTCGAGCTTGCGTTGCAGCGGGTCCTGCACGGTCTTGATTTCCATGCGGCGCACCAGTTCAATGAATTCATCCACCGTGCGGAACTGGCGGTACACGGATACGTAGCGGATGTAGGCCACGGGGTCGATGGTCTGCAGCTTTTCAATCACCTTCATGCCGATGACCGAGGAGGGCACCTCGCGCTGGTGGTCGCGGTGCAGGTCTGCCACAATCTCATCCACCGCGATATCGAGCTGATCCATGCTCACCGGGCGTTTCTCGCAGGCTTTCACCATGCCGCGCAGTATCTTTTCGCGGTTCAGGGCCTCGTGCAGATTGTCGCGCTTGACCACGCGCAGCTCGGTGCGCTCAATCTGCTCGTAGGTGGTGTAGCGGTAGCCGCAGCGCAGGCATTCGCGCCGCCGGCGTATGCAGGTGCCGTCTTTCGACATGCGTGAGTCAATCACCTTGTCATCCATGTATCCGCATTGTATGCATCGCATGCGCCCAGATTAGCACAATTCCTTGTACCGTCAAGTGTGAAATGGTGCCGTATCTGGTATATCAAGGATTTACGCGTACGCGCGAAGATTCACTTTTCCAAAGTATCTGCCCGTGAAATAAAAAAATGGCAAGAAATTAGAAATATTCTAAAATATCTATTGACATACTAAAATGGTAGTGATATAGTGTGCGCGTTCCCGTCAAACGGGTAACCCATACACGACAAACAACAACACAACGAAAGATACACGACTATGAAGAAATACCAGTGCACCGTATGCGGCGAAGTCATTGAGAGCGAGACCATGCCGGAAGTATGCCCCGTGTGCGGGGTGGATACGTTCATTGAGCTGGACGAAGCCGCCGAGAAGGTCTATGCCGATGAGCACCGCGTGGGTGTTGCCCAGGGGCTGGATGAAGAGGTGGTGAAGGGGCTGCGCGACCACTTCCAGGGCGAATGCTGCGAGGTGGGCATGTACCTTGCCATGAGCCGCCAGGCCGAGCGCGAGGGCTATCCGGAGGTAGCAGAAGCGTTCCGCCGCTACGCCTGGGAGGAAGCCGAGCACGCCGCCAAGTTTGCCGAGCTGCTGGGTGAAGTGCTTACCGACAGCACGAAGAAGAATGTTTCCATGCGGGCCGATGCCGAGTTCGGCGCCTGCAACAGCAAGCTGGCCATTGCCAAGCGCGCCAAACAGCTGGGCTATGACGCCATCCACGACACCGTGCACGAGATGTGCAAGGATGAAGCCCGCCACGGCAAAGGCTTCGATGGCCTCCTGAAGCGCTATTTTAATGCATAATTCAGAATGCAGAACGCAGAATGATTAGCGTGTGCGCGGCTTCCGCCGCGCAGGAATAGACCAAAAGCCTGAGCTTGCGCTCAGGCTTTTTTGATTCTTGCATCAGGGTTCGCCCTCATGTAATGTGGAATGACTATGGAAGTAGATTATTGCAAACGAGGAGATGAACTACGGCAACGCACATACGACTTTGCGTTGAGAATTATCAAGCTATGGAAAGCATTGCCATCCGGGATTGAATATGAGGTGCTTGGGAAGCAATTGTTGCGATGCGGTACTGCCGTAGGTGCTAATTACCGGGCCGCTACCGTAGGAAAGAGTGACCGTGATTTTCTGAATAAGGTGCGAATTTGTCAGGAAGAATCGGATGAATGCTGCCTGCAAAAAAGCTGGAGTCCATACGCGATGAAGCCTCTCAACTGACTGCTATCATGACTGCATCTGCCATAACGGTACACAGGCGTTTAATTGCAGAAGGCCGTGATAAAGACATTTGAAAACAAAAAGTCTGAGCGTAAGCTCAGGCTTTTGGTCCATCCCTGCGCGGCGGAAGCCGCGCGCGTGCTTGTCATTCTGCATTCTGCGTTTTGAAATCTGCATTCCATCCGTGTCTGTATGCAAGATACGGCTTGAAAAATCGGGGTGCTCTGGTAGAATGCCACGCGTGAAAGTCATAGCCATAGCGAACCAGAAGGGCGGGGTGGGTAAAACCACCACAGCGGTGAACTTGTCTGCTGCCCTGGCAGCACGCGGCAAGCGTGTGCTGCTCATCGATATGGACTCCCAGGCCAACGCCAGCACTATGCTGGGGGTGGAGGTAGAGAGCGATGCGAGCCTGTACCCGGCGCTCATCGGCGAAGCGCTGCTGGAGGACCTGGTGCGCCCGGCCCGCCGCCGCAATCTTTCCATCATTCCTGCGCATGTGGACTTGTCCGGCGTGGAGGTGGAGCTCACGCAGAATGAATCCCACCTCAGCTGCATGTACGATGCCATGGCCGGTCTGCGGCAGAAGGATTATTTTGATTACGTGTTCCTCGACACGCCGCCCTCACTGGGGGTGCTGATGACCTCCGCCCTCTGCGCCTGCGATGAGGTGCTCACCCCGATGCAGTGCGAATTCCTCAGCCTGGAGGGCCTTTCCAAGATTCTGTTCATCATGGACCAGATCCGTGAGAACGGAGTGAATCCGCGCCTGAAGCACGAGGGTATCATCATGACCATGTACAACAACACCAAGCTGGCCAATGAAGTGATTCGCCAGGTGCAGCAGGAGCTGCCGGACAAGCTGTACCGCAACTACATCCCCCGCGCCGTGCGCGTGGCAGAAGCCCCCAGCTTCGGCCGCACCATCATGGAACACGACCGCTTCGGCACGGCCTCCATGGCCTACCAGGCCGTGGCGCGTGAATTCCTGGCACGCCACCGTTAAACTTTTTTCCGGCTTCATGCTCAGCTGGTTGTTTCCCAGCACCTGTGAGCTCTGCGGCGAAACGGCGGATATGACCATCTGCCCGGATTGCCTCCGGAATCTGCCGCGTATTCCCGCGCCTATCTGCCTGCATTGCGGCGCACCCACCGCCGGGCAGCAGACTGCCCCCGACCGATGCGAAGAATGCGCCGGGCACAGGCGGCCTTTCTACATGGCGCGGCAGGCGCTGCGGCAGACGGATGAGGTCATGCAGCTGATTTATGCCTTCAAATACCACAAGGCCATACATCTGGCTCAGCCGCTGGCAGAATTGCTCAATGAGCTCTGGGAAAAGACACCGCACCTGTGCGGGCGCACCGACTGGGTGCTGGTTCCTGTGCCGGTGACTCATTCCAAACTCTACATCCGCGGCTTTAACCAGGCCGGGGAACTGGCCTGCGCGCTGGGCAGATGCCGGAAATTGCGCGTGGAAAACCTGCTCATCCGCCGGGAAACCGGGGTGGCCAGCCAGACCCGGCTGATGGCGAGCGCCCGCCGCCTGAATGCCATGCGGGCCTACCGGCTGAAACGCCCCGGCCTCTTTGGCCGCCGCAGGAATTATCCTGCCCACCTTGTGCTGGTGGATGATGTGTTCACCACTGGCGCCACCGCCCGTGCCTGCGCCACCCAGTTGAAAAAGCTGCCCGGGGTAAAGGAGGTGGTGGTTCTCTCTCTGGTTCGCATCGGTACATAAAAAAGCCCTGGCGGGGAACACCAGGGCGGGAAAATGGGGCTGTGCCGCAGAATCAGTTCAGGCGGAACGTGATGCGGGCCTTGCTCATGTCGTAGGGAGAAACCTCGATACGGACGCGGTCGCCCACCACGAGACGGATGAAACGCTTGCGCATCTTGCCGGAGATATGAGCCAGGAACTCATGGCCATTGGCCACCTTCACGCGGAACATGGTGCCAGCCAGCACGGCGGATACCACGCCTTCGAGCTCAATCTCACCCTCGCCATCGTCATCAACCTTCTTGGGCTTCGGGGCGGTGTTGGTGGGGCGTGCTGCGTTACCAGCGGGACGCGGGCCATTCGGGCGCTGCTGCGGCTTGCCGCCGCGATTATTGGGGGGATTTGCCATTATGTCGTTCTTAATTTGTTGCTTTACGCGGCGCATACCTGCGCTTACGCGCGTTCAGTTTAATGCGGAAATGCCTGCAAGGCAAGCACTTTTTCTCAATATGTGAAAAAAAGTTACGGCAAGTCACAAAATGCGGTTGACATTAAAATTGTGCTGTGCTACCCTCTGTGAGCTGACCTGTTTATGGGGCAGTATGTGGCGAAAGCCAAAACTGGAATACGAAATAAGAAAAATATGAAGACCTTCTCTGCCAAGCCTCAGGAAATTGAGCGTAAGTGGTATGTGATCGACGCTGCCGGTAAGGTGCTCGGTCAGGTTGCAGTTGAAGCAGCAAACCTGCTTCGTGGTAAGAACAAGACCATCTTCACCCCCCACGTGGACTGCGGTGACTATGTGATCATTGTGAACGCCGACAAGGTGGTGCTCACCGGTAACAAGGAGCGCGCCAAGATTTACACCCGTTACACCGGCTACGTGGGCAACCAGGTGGTGACCACCCCCGCCAAGCTGCGTAAGACTCACCCCGAGATGATTGTGGAGCTCGCCGTCAAGGGCATGATTCCCCACACCCGCCAGGGCCGCGCCCAGGGTGGCCGTCTCAAGGTTTATGTTGGCGCTGAGCACCCCCACACCGCTCAGACTCCGGAAGCTGTAACCATCGCCTAATTTATTCTGACTATGTCTACTACTCCCTACAACGCCACTGGCCGTCGCAAGGAAGCCGTTGCCAACGCATGGCTTACCCCCGCTGAGGAAGGCAAGTCCGGCAAGATCACCATCAACCGTCGTTCTTTCGAGGAATACCTCCCCACGGATGCCCTCCAGAACGCTGTTCTGCAGCCCTTCTACGCCACCAACACCATGAAGAAGTTCGACGTGCGCGTCGTCTGCCGCGGTGGTGGTGTGCACGGCCAGACTGGTGCTATCTCTCTGGCTATCGCCCGCTCCCTTGTCATGATTGACGAGGAGTACCGCTCCGCTCTCCGCGAGCAGGGCCTGCTTACCCGCGACTCCCGCATGAAGGAACGCAAGAAGGCTGGTCGCC